>JAYUGZ010000329.1:0-4757 GCA_043767465.1 Cyanobacteriota bacterium | reverse complement strand
CCTGTACCAGATTTCTCTAAAAACTATGTTTGAGGTTTTAGGACTAGACGTAACCAAAATTCCCGACGACGTATCAACTCGATCGCCCTCGCCCAACGACAACTAACAAGCATAGCGAAGTCATGGTCTGGATCTTGGATACAATTTTGAGTCATGCTGCGCCGGTTGATCGACCTTTTAAATGGCATCACCTCCTGGGCGTTGAGAAAAAAGGGCTTGAGTCATGCACCCAAGCCCGGAAAATACTAAGGGTATGCAGGCATAATGGGTAGAAACCACAAATAAGGCAGCTCGCTATAAACCAAAGCGTTTCCACCGTCCGGCTTGCATGAGCCGCCTTTCTGTTGTCTCTATCTTAAACAACCTTAGTTGTAAATTTTCAGTTTGTCAACAACTTTGGTTGTGAATTTCCTATGATATGCCCCGAAAGAAACAAACTCAAGAGTCCAAAGATATACCAGCACTGCAAATCTTGCGGGAGGCTGTTGGTTTATCGCAAGCCGCCTTAGCAAAACAAATTCCCGACAAAACCCGCACAAAAACCTTAAGTCAGCAAGCCATTAGCAAATGGGAACGAGGACTAGACGAACCAGAACTGACAATTGCTCAAATGAAAGCTCTTTGCCAAGCTCTCGGAAAAACGCTTAACGATTTACCTAACAACTTAGGCCCACCAAATCCCGACTGACAACTTTTGTTGCTTGGTTCTAAGTAGACCAACCTAAAAAAACAGATTAGATCCCCCACTTCTTGAAGAAATCGGGGATCTAACAGGCGAGTTATAAAGAGGATATTAAAGTAGGATTTGGTATTACTTGCGGAGAACTGAAGTGATAATCACCGTGATCGTGGCACTTGCAATCAAAGTGAAAGCAAGTTGCACAACCCATTGGGTAGCTTTCTGGTAGTTATCGAACTTGTCATTGAATCTGTCGGTTTTGTCATTAGTTTTTTCAACTTCAGCCGATAGCTTGTCTAGCTTTTCAATAACATCGGCTAGCGTCGGCTCGTTACTTGTAGTAGTTGTCATTGTTGTTTCCTAAAATTAACAATCCTTACCTACAATCATATCCTAATTTCAAGAGGAATTGAGATTATCAATCAATCCGTGATTTTCCCTCTCAGAGCTTTAATCTGCCCCCGCTTGGTTTTGCTGTCGAGACGCTTGCGCTGGGAACTACGAGTTGCTTTGCTGGGTTTGCGCCTTTTGGGTATGACGATCGCACTTTTAATCAATTCTTGCAGCCGTCTCAAAGCCTCCTCGCGGTTTTGTTCTTGACTGCGGTGTTCCTGTGCTTTGATCACAATTACCCCTTCCTGGGTAATCCGGTTGTCATTGATTTGCAATAGCCGCTGTTTATAGCGATCGGGCAATGAGGAAGCGGGGATATCAAAGCGCAAGTGAATAGCACTCGCCACCTTATTTACATTTTGTCCCCCCGCGCCTTGAGAGCGAATGGCACTAATTTCGATTTCGCCATCTGGAATGAACACAGTATTAGAAATTTGCAGCATGATTTATTTACAATTCTTAGCTGTCAGGATGAATTCGATGAGTTTTTTTCTATCCCATAACTCTACATCGTTAGATTTGGCAAGTTTGCAAGCATTTTCTGTAAATCTGTTGTTGGTGATGACTCTGCCTTTATTTCCTTTGTAATGTCTGACGGCTCCTGCTACTTCTTGAACTGCTTTAATCCCAACTGGATTTTTGCTTCTTTTCGCTTGAACCACCGTTGTCCATCCGTATTCGTACAAAATTAAATCAGCCCCATAATCTTGACTATCTTGAGTTAAATCAACACTATAACCACAGTTTCTAAAATGGACAGCTAGAAATCTTTCAAACTCTTTTCCAGTCATTTCATCCACTTCCAGAATGCCACTGTCTGATAAACATTTTCTTGACTCTTCTTCTTTCCATCTATCTACCCATTCCACAATCATACTTACCGCAGTGATAACGAGAGCGGCTACTAATATAAAATCTAATATAAAATCCAACATAAAATTATATTTAGTTTAAATAAGTATTTACGAGCGTACCAGATTTATTCAGTATAGTTATCTACCCATATCACAAGCACATTGTGATCTTAATTACTGATTATCTACGCAAACCCTGAATTTTTGATAATTCATAATAGGTGCAAGGATACAATCAATGATAACTGAAAATCATGTCAGCAATGGGTGATACAATAGCCAACAGGCTCAACTACACATCGACCTATGCCATCATCAGGAGTTCAATACTTAATTATCAATGCCTTGGAAACTCTCGACTTACTAATCTGGAGAATATATGATGAAGAAAAGGGCTTTTGGTACATCGAAACCCCTAGTCGAGTTTTACCAAGGGCTGCTATACTACAAAGTGGTGAGGTTGTTCGTATAGACGAGCTTGAAGACTATGACGAAACCGCATGATATCAGAAGACAACAAGACCAGAGATTAGGAGAATTAATGGCGATCGCACGTCAGCGATTCCTCGATGCAGGCGGCGATCCTCGACACCCGCCATCAGGTATAAAAGGCGATGACTACATGACAGACGCAGAAAGACAAGAAGCACTGACGATCGCCCGATCGCTCTTTAACGACGAATATATTAAAACCTATCTCGCAAACAAACGTCAAAACAATTTGCAACCCCAGATCAATTCGTAAGGTGGGGGGCCAAGAGCACCCTACACAGCTTAGGTGCTTAGGTTGCACTCAAGTTCAATAACAAGACAGTCAAGATTTGGCGGTGCGATTAAAAGGTGTAAAATTTACTCACGCACAATAAATGAGGCAAAAAAAGCCATTAAAATGCTTAAACAAGCAAGGAAAAAGCGTGAAAAATATGGGAATAGATGAATTTCCAATAGGACAAACTCTGACAGCAGTCTCCATTGTTGAATACAAGGAAGATGGTGGCGATCGCCTATGCCTCGATAAAGTTCAACTTTTTTTTCAAGATACAAGCGTTACGCTGCTGCCAATTGCTGATACTGACGAGGTAGAGATATTACTCGAAAATGCTACAGTTCCTGCTGTGGCAGATACTCCATTTTGGTGTAAGTCTTTTATTGGTAAAAAGCTGATGACGGTGTGGGTATGCGACAACGACCAAGGCTATCAAGATAACGTGATTTTTGCCTTTGAATATCTACATCCTAGCATAACTTTTGTTGCTGAGTGTTCATCTCTTCTCGTTTTTCTATGCGAGCCAGTTTACCGCGTAAAATCTGTAACAGACTTGCAGTACAGTCAAGTATCTTGATACAGGGGTTCAATTCGTAAGGTGCCCAGTGCACACACTACAAAAATTCGTAAGGTGCGCCGAAACGCACCCTACAAAAATTAATTAATCAGCAGTACCAGTTTGCAGCGACTCTTTAGCAGCCTGAGTCCACTCAGAGTGGAAGAATTCGCCGCGCGGTTTGTCGGTGCGCTCGTAGGTGTGAGCCCCGAAATAATCCCGCTGAGCCTGCGTCAGGTTTTGTGGCAATCTTTCGCGGCGGTAGCTGTCAAAATAATCCAGCGATGCGCTAAAAGCCGGTACAGCAATCCCCAGTTGGCTAGCAGTAGCTAACACGTCCCGCCAAGCTGATTGGCGATCGAGAATACTCTGTTTGAACTCCGGCGCTAACAGCAAATTCGGCAGCGCGGGATCGTCCTTGAAAGCTGTTTTAATCTTGTCCAAAAAGCCAGCCCGAATGATGCAGCCACCTTTCCAAATTCGGGAAATTTCGCTCAAACTGAGGTCATAATTATACGACTTTGAAGCAGCGCTCAACAGCGCCATGCCTTGCGCGTAGGAGCAAATCTTCGAGCAGTAAAGCGCATCCCGAACTTTATTGACAAACTCTTTAGGATCGCCTTCGTACTTGGCGGTAGGCCCCGTTAATTCTTGGGAAGCTTTGACGCGCTCTGCCTTATAAGAAGACATGATTCTCGCATTCACAGCAGCGATAATTGTGGGAATGCTCACGCCCAATTCCAAAGCACTCATCACCGTCCAGCGGCCCGTACCTTTTTGGCCCGCAGCATCCATAATCACTTCAACTAAGGGATGCTTAGTTTCCGGGTCAATGTATTTGAAAATATTAGCCGTAATTTCAATCAAAAACGAGTTGAGTTCGTCAGTGGTATTCCATTCGGCAAACACTTCCTGCAACTGCTTGCCGTCCAATCCAGCAACGTTTTTGAGCAAATCGTAGGCTTCAGCAATGAGCTGCATATCACCGTACTCAATGCCGTTGTGAACCATCTTCACGTAGTGACCGGCGCCACCAGGCCCGATGAATGTGACGCAGGGGCCGTCATCTACTTGAGCCGCAATTTTGACCAGAATTGGCTCTAGGATGCCGTAAGCAGTGCGCGTGCCACCGGGCATCAGGCTAGCACCGTTGAGCGCGCCTTCTTCGCCGCCGCTGATGCCCATCCCGACAAATCCGAGTCCCGCTGCTTCTAAATCTTTGGTGCGGCGTTCGGTGTCGTCGTAGAGAGAGTTGCCGCCGTCAATAATCATGTCGCCCGGTGACAGCATGGGTTTGAGCTGGTCGATGACTGCATCTACGGCTTTCCCAGCTTGCACCATGACTAAGATGCGGCGCGGGGTTTCTAGGATATCGACGAATTCTGTCAGAGTCTTGGCCGCTACAATGTTTTTGCCGGGGGCGCGTTTTGCCATGAACTCGTCGGTTTTGGCTGCTGTGCGGTTGTACACAGCTACGGAGAAGCCTCTGCTTTCGACGTTCAGCGCTAG
>JAYUGZ010000328.1:0-4757 GCA_043767465.1 Cyanobacteriota bacterium | reverse complement strand
AGCGGTCTTTAATTTCGCGGGCGATGGCTAAACTTTGCTGTGTATACTCAATCGCTTTGGCATAGTTGCCCAGATAGCGGTAAGTAAGTCCCAAATTGTTCAGTGCTATAACCTCCCCTCGGCGGTCTTTAATTTCGCGGGCGATTGCTAAACTTTGCTGTGCATACTCAATCGCTTTGGCATAGTTGCCCAGATAGCCGTAAGCGTTTCCCAAATTGCCCAGTGCCCGACCCTCCCCCTTACGGTCTTTAATTTCGCGGGCGGTGGCTAAACTCTGCTGTGAATACTCAATGGATTTGCCATCGTTGCCCAAAGAGCGGTAAGCGATTCCCAGACTGCTCAGTGCATTACCTTCCCCTTCGCGGTCTTTAATTTCGCGGGCGAGCGCTAAACTCTGCTGCGCATACTCAATGGCTTTGGCATAGTCGCCCAGATAGAAGTAAGCGATTCCCAGACTGCTCAGTGCATTACCTTCACTTTGGCGGTCTTTAATTTCGCGGGCGATGGCTAAACTCTGCTGTTTATACTCAATGGCTTTGGCATAGTTGCCCAGATTAATGTAAGTGCCTCCCAAATTGCCCAGTGCTACACCTTCCCCTTCGCTGTATATTCTTCGCTCGTCAAACTCGGCATATTGGCTATCTGAAACTGCGAACCTTTTGTCATTGCAAAAGGTTTGACATTTTTCCAGTGCGGCATGGAAGCTGGTTTCAAGTCGGGCGGTATAGGCTGCCAGTAACCGGGTTGATTAACGGGAGTATATTTCACTTCGACAGTCGCGCCGTCATCTTTTCGCCATTCTAAGATTTTGTTCGCTACAAATTCTCCCAACTGCACCCCGTCTGTTTTTGATTTCCCTTCAGCTATTGCTGTCAAAGATGCTGTTTTTGCTGCATCTAAAGTTGCTGTTTGTTTTGGGTACAAATTTGTTAAGACGCGGTGTGCTGCTGCTAATGCTGGTGCTTGGGCTGAGGCACCGGCGGGTGCTTCTACTTGCACTTTGTATACTTTGTGAGTGGATGTGACAGCATTTGCTGCATCGTAAATCGCACAGTGAACCATCGCTAAATTGGGCGCTGCCATTGGCGGCGAGGTTTTTTCCCCACGGATGATATCTAATGTGAGAGCATTCCAGCGGACGATCGCATCTTGAGACTGGCGATTCGGGGTTTGGCCGATCGCGCTTTCGGGTTGCAGCACCAACTACACGGGAGTTTGTTGCGATGTAGAACTAATAGTGCCCGTAGCAGCGATCGAACTAATTGCAAGACTTGCGAAAATTAAACCCAGTTTCAGAGGCTTGCGCGGTTTTGCATTCATAGCATTTATTGAAAATAATACTAAAAGCTAGTTGCGACCAGGAGCGTAAGCCCAACTTGTCAACAAGCTAGTTTTCTTAAACAATTTTTAAGAAAATTAGTTGATATTATTCTTATTAAGCAGATGTAAGATAACCAGACTGTAGCAGTAAAAGCTTTATATTTAGGGAATTATAGAGATTGGCACCATTCAGTAAGAATAAAAATTTCTAAATTAGTTGACTTTAATTTGCAATAGGCTTACAATCAACATCGTCTAGATTAATTGGGGCAAGACAATTAAACGTAATTGCAGATACGTGATTCTTCCAGTCTTTTGACTGAGAAGATAATCCGAGCGTGTCAGAGAAACGGCTGGTTGCGATCGACAAGCTCGATCGACATTACTTTCTGATATCGACATAGCTTGACCCGCAGATAGCGCTGGTGAAAGCTAAAAAACGCTCTTGTGGGAAAACTTATAAATTAGATGCGTTTGCCCTGGTTTATATCGTGTCCAGTTGCGTGACCAACAGGTTGTCACTTGTTGCGTTCCGAGCTTGCATTCGGCAACTCACAGGCAAGATGTCTGTGCTATGGACTGAGAATTTTGCGGTCAACTTACCGACAAAAATATTCCAGGTAAATTATTGTTGATTTTTTAATAAATCGACTCAATTCTCGTTAGGTTTTTTCGAGATCATGGCATCAATATTACTCCCAAAGTCAGACTTCAGGGTGTCGTTTTACACGCGTTCAAATACTACTCAAACCTAAACATCAAAGGAGTTCCCAATGGTTCCCGATAACTTGCTGAATACATCATCTCCCTTATTTCCTAATAGCGCAGTAGCAGATTTAGGAATATCTAGCGACCTATCACAGTTGAATAGTCTGGTTGCAAAGTCGGGTTCACCCAGCAGTCTCAATGCAGAAAGAACTGCAAGCTCAGTATTCCAAGCCCAAAATAATGATACCCTCATTACTGGCGACGGTAGCGGTACAATTTTTGCAGGCAAAGGCAAAGACATTATTGATGCCACAGAAGCAACCACAATTTTTGCTAGCGACGGCAATAAAATCATCACCGCCAGCCCGGGCGACGATACCATCTATGCCACTGCTGGCGATGACATCATCAACGCCGGAGATGGCAGCAATCGTGTTTTCGCAGGCAAAGGTAACAACCGCATTCTCACAGGAAGTGGCAACGATTTCGTCACCGCAGGAGACGGCAACAACCAAATCTACACGGGTAAAGGTAATGACAGCATCAACGTCGGTAATGGCAATAACTTGATCAAATCAGGCAGCGGGAACGATACAATCTCCCTCGGCCGTGGTAACAATCAAATCATTCTCGAAACTGGTGAAGGTTCAGTCGGAATATCTGGATTTGATATAGGTTCCGACAAACTCCGCTTGGGAGGCAGCCTGATCGGTAAACCCATCTCCCTCACGATCGAAATGGGCAACACCCTTGTCAAATCCGGAGATGACTTATTGGCAACCATCAGAAATGTCACCACAGGAGTAGAAAAATCACTAGAAGGTGCCGAGATACCGCTTTACCGCTACGAAGTTGTTGACCTGGGTGCAACCAATTCCGCTGCTAACAACGTGCGAGCAGCCGCCATTAACGATCGAGGACAGATTGTAGGTCGATCGGAAACCGGTGCAACCGTAAAAGTTGGTACAGCCACGAGAGCCGTTTCCCAAGGATTTATCTGGGAAAACGGGAAGATGACAGGACTCACCAGCACGGGCGTGAAAAACGGCGGTGGTGACAAGAACGGAGAAAGCGTCACTCCTTACGGCGGCGGCGGTTTTTCTAATTCCATCAACGATCGAGGACTGATCACCGGCACTGCTGATGAAATCAACGGTAAACCCACAGACCGGGGCTTGGTGTGGCAAAAAAAAGATGGAGTTAACTACACTCTAGATATCACCGACTTGGGCGGTGTAGAAAGCTACTTCTTTGATATCAACAACAAAAACGAAATGCCCGGCCGCCACATCTACGGGGACGAGATCAGCCGCCCCCTTTATGTAGAACAAGGTTTCGTCAACCCCTTGCCGGATCTGAACGGCGATACTGGTACCGCACAGGCGATTAACAATAAAAGTACGATCGTCGGACAAGTTGACAAGGACGGACTCATCAATGAGAAGACCGTCAACACTGCTGTGAAGTGGGAAAAAGGCGCAGACGGTAAATACACCCTCACCAACCTCGGCACCTTTGGAGCCGAACAAGCCAGTCTCCGCGACATCAACGATAGCGGACAAATCATCGGTTGGACTACCAACGGCACCGGCACCACACTCACAAGTTCGCCATTCCTGCTGCAAGACGGCCAAAAAATCGACCTCGGCAGCTTTGGTGGCCCAGTCGGGCAAAGCGCCAGCATCAACCAATTTGGTCAAGTAGTCGGATACTCCCAGGATATTTCCGCTCAAGACCGCGCCTTTGTCTGGAACAATGGTGCGATCAAAGACTTGAACAATTTGGTGACAAGGAATCCTACCTTTGGCGGTCAGAAAGTGACTTTGGCTCGCGCCACGGGCATCAATAACTTTGGTGATATTGCTGCTTACGGAACTTACACCTACAAAGATGCTGCTGGCGTGACACAAACAGGTTCGCGCTCTTATCTACTGAAGGCATTTCCAACAACTTAAATTAGTTAGTCATTTAACTGGTTAACTGGTTCCCAGGCTAAGAGCCTGGGAACCGAGATCCAGAGGCTCTGCCTCGCTTTTATTTCTGGGTTTGAGAGGAGGCTCTGCCTCCGCATCTGCGTCCCCAGGCTCTGCCTAGGGACGAGAAAGTGCCTAAGCAATATCTACGTTGATCTGTTTACATATGCTGTTAAAAAATTTCCTTTATTACATCAATTCGCGCTAAAACTTATGTCATCACCTAAATTTTCCAACAAAACCTTGCCAAAAATTATACCCCACGGATGAATCCGGGGGCTTATTAACCAGTTGTTTTCAGTCAAGTCTTGTTTGTAGGTGAAGCAACCTGATATTAATGTAGACATAATAGATTTAAAATGTCACAGACGCGAAGTTAAAACAATATATTGAGGGCGAGTGCGATCGATAATTCCCTCCTCCTCCAACCGACACATCAGCCGCGTCACCGTAATCCGCGTAATTCCGATCGCCTCAGAAATCTCCTGATGAGTCAATCTCAGATCGATCAACAGTCCTTGTGCCACCTCCCGACCAAATTTTCGTCCCAACCAAGCTAATAGTTGCACCAATCTATCCCGCAGAGATTCGTTGCGAATAACGCAGAAAAATGCTTGAGTTTCCTGAAAGTGTCTGAAAATTTCGTCTAAGGATTGATAGCACAAATTCTGAGGAATATAACTAACTTCTACATGAGTTTTGCACTCAAGTTGATAAGGTTGAACACCTGACAACGACTGACCGAGTACATCCCCA
>JAYUGZ010000327.1:0-1868 GCA_043767465.1 Cyanobacteriota bacterium | reverse complement strand
TCTCTTTCTTCTGCCGTAGGGGCGTCGCCTCCGTGTCCGCCCTTCCTCAGCAACAGTTGCCCAATTTTGAGGTGAGTTGACTGTTTCTGAGATTCTGGAATTAAAGAGTATGCTGCTTGCTGAACGCGATCGTGTAAAAATTTGTAGAGAACCGATAAATCAGATGTTTGTGCCACCTCTAATGATTCTGAATCCTGAAAGAACTTGTAAAATTCGCTGATGGGAATCACTAACCCCTCTTGCAGCGCTTGCCACAAATCATCAGCCGTTTCTGAAGAAGATTTTTCGCGGACAATTGCCAGAGTTTCTAAGTCAAATTGGTTGCCGATACAAGCAGCTAATTTCAAAACATCCTGGGTATTTGCAGGCAGTTGTTGCAACTTAATCGCCATAAACTCGACTACATCGTCGGTCAAAGCAAGGGCTGCAACTCTGGCAATATCGCACTGCCAATACGCGCAGCTAACATCAAAGAAAATTAACCCGTCTTTATGCAGGAATTGGAGGAATTGTGTAGCAAAGAACGGATTGCCTTGAGTTTTGCTGAACACGAGTTCTGTTAAAGGAGTTGCTCGTTCTAAAGGACAAATTAGGGTATCGGTAATCAGGCTATTTAGGGCTGGTTGGTCTAAGGGGGACAATGTAATTTGATTGACTGCTGCCCCATTTTTTCGGAGTTCGTCCAAGGTCAAAATTAGGGGATGAACACCGAAAACTTCGTTATCCCGATACGCTCCGATTAACAGCAGATAGCGGGTATCCGTGTCACTGACGAGCAACTGCATTAGCTTCAGCGAAGCAGAATCTGCCCACTGCAAATCATCCAAGAAAATAACTAAAGGATGCTCTTTGGTGGCGAATACTCCGATAAATTTACCGAAGAGTAAATTAAAGCGATTTTGAGCGGCAATTCCCTCTAATTCTTGGACTTTTGGCTGCTTGCCAATTAGGTGTTCTAATTCGGGGATGACATCGATAATTACCTGGGCATTTTCACCCAAAAGTTTTAAGATTTTGGCTTTCCATTGCTGTACTTTTGTGGTACTTTCTGCGAGGAGTTGCCGCATTAAATTTTGGAACGATTGCACCCAAGCAGAAAAGGGTATATCGCGCTTGAATTGGTCAAATTTCCCTTTGATGAAGTAGCCCCGCTCGCGGACAATAGGCTTGTGAACTTCGTTGACGGCGGCGGTTTTGCCGATGCCGGAAAATCCGGCGACTAGCATGATTTCGGTATTTCCGGTGCTGACGCGATCGAATGCTGCTAATAATGCGTTAACTTCGGTTTCTCTGCCGTAGAGTTTTTCGGGGATGACGAAGCGATCGCAAATATCTCTAGTCCCCACGGTAAACTGGTTAATCTTGCCTGTTTCTTGCCATTTTTGCCAACAGATTTCTAAGTCGTACCTGAGCCCAAAAGCACTTTGATAGCGTGATTCTGGAGTTTTTGCCATCAATTTCATAATCATGTCATTCAGCATTTGTGGAATGCTGGGAAGGATTTCTATTGGGGGAGTTGGAATCCTGGCGATATGGGAGTGAACTAACTCCATTGGCTCGGTAGATTTAAAGGGTAATTGTCCTGTCAGTAGTTCATAAAATGTGACTCCCAGGGAGTAGAAATCGGTGCGGTAGTCGATACCTCGATTCATTCTACCTGTTTGTTCGGGAGACATATAATTTAGCGTTCCTTCCAGAACGTTAGGGCTGATAATTTCTTGGTTTTCTCTGGGCAAAAGGGAAGAGATACTGAAGTCGATGATTTTGATTTCTTTGGTTTTTGGATTAATTAGAATATTCTGGGGCTTGATATCTTTATGAATTATTCGATCGCGATAGAGTCCTTCTAATACTTTGACTATTTGAAT
>JAYUGZ010000326.1:0-4769 GCA_043767465.1 Cyanobacteriota bacterium | reverse complement strand
GACTTTGGTAATCAAATCGATACGTTGAAGGGGAGCAACTGTGGGGAAAGCTCTAGCTAATACGAGCTGCCGCAGTAGTGCCATTCCTTCGATGTGATCGTCGCCCGATCGCATTTGCACCGGTACCATCGGCATCACCTTGGGTTTGACTCCAAAGCGACTGGCGAGACGGCCGAAATCGTTGGAAAAAATCAAAGTCAGGGGAATCGTGTAGACGACGTGACAATTGAGTTTTTTCAACTGTTCGCCGCGGTCTAAAAACAGGTACTCTGGCTGGGTGCGTCCGCTGGGTTTAAGGGAGGCGTCGAGGCGATCGAGGTTGTCAACGATGACTGCGAGCCCTTTTTTGCCTTGCTGCTTTAGTTCGGCGTTAGCTCGATCGAGAAGTTCTTCGTTGATGGACTGTAAGATGCTGTTGGTGCGGGGTTCGAGATATTGCCGGAGTTGCGATCGCAATTTGGGAGAGTCTTTTGTTTTAGCAGTAACTCTAGCAATGCCTATAGATAACTCCGCTTCCGCTGACAAATCTATGGGAGTCTGCAAAAATTCTGCCACTTCTGCAAACAGATTGGTAAAATAGCTCGGTCTGAGTTTGATTCTGGCCGCTTCCATAGTTTCGCTGACTTGGCGAGCAATGCTCAGCAAAATATCGCTGATGTCTACATCTCCCATGTCTAAATCTTGGGAAGACTCAAAGTAGACGACGCAAAAACCCTCTTGTTCTAGCTCAGCTTTGAGTCGAAACAATTCCGTAGATTTGCCGCACCCGATATGTCCTGTAAATAGCTGACAGGTTGGCTCGTCGGGGGAGATGCGGGTGATGGTTCGCTGTAAAGATTCAATGATTTTGCCGCCGCGCACGGAACCAAAATCAATGTAGTATTGATAATCTCCAGGGTCTCCCGCGACAAGGGTCTTGCTCGGGTTGCAGGCTTTATAAAATCTGTCTAATTCGAGTGCGATCACAATTGAAGCCAAATAAAAGTTAAAAAGTTAATCGAAAGTCTAAACTTTCTTTTGTTGAGTTTAGTTTGATTTGTCACCCTTTGCCCTGTGGGGTAATGCCCTAAGTACCCAAACAACCTTTATCTGCTAATCAACTTTCCCGGCGCGGGAATTGGGAATTTTTAATGAATTTTTTTTAATTACCTAGCTGGATCGGTAATTTTACTGATATTGGCGCTGCTTCTGGGTAATTTTGCGGGGATCTGGTTAAATGGTAGGGGAGAAAGGGTCTGGGTGCGCGAGATAAAACAGTTTTGAATTTGTGCTAATCCTTAATTACTAAATTGTCAAAAGGTAGATGGCTAGTTTTGGAGCGGTTTCTCAAACAGAGTTAGGGCGCAGGCGCCAAGAGTTGCGGCGGCTTCGCCGCGATCGATTGGTGGCTGTTGTGTGGCAAATGCTGGCAGCGAGCGCAATGGCAGGGGGTTTGCTGTGGTGGATTTCACAGCCGGCTTGGTTGATTGCCCGATCGGAACAAGTGAAGGTGGAGGGCAATCAATGGCTGTCAGACAAGGCGGTGCGGTCTTTGGTGCCGCTATCTTACCCGCAGTCGCTGTGGGGAATTCAACCGCAGGCTCTGGCCGAAAAGCTGGAGTCAACGGGGCCGATCGCCAAAGCGAAGGTGACTCGCAACTTGTTTCCGCCTTCTTTGACTATAGAAGTGGCAGAACGGCTGCCTGTGGCGGTGGCGCAGCCGACTGCGGTGTTGAAATCTAGCGACAAGGAAAAGGTGGGGTGGCTGGATGCTCGCGGAGGTTGGATGCCGTCGGAGAGCTATAGTGCTGCGGTGCGAGATCCTTCGAGATCGATGGTTCAAGGCAGTGCTCCGGGAACGCAGCCTCAGCATTCTTTGCCAACTTTAAAAGTCATCGGGCCTTTGGAACAGTACCGCGCCTCTTGGCCGAAGTTTTACCAAGGACTCAGCGGCTTGACGGTGAAAATATTTGAGATAGATTGGCAAGACCCAAATAACTTGATCTTGAAAACAGAGATCGGTACCGTACACTTAGGGCCGTATAGTTCCAAGACGGCTTCGCAACTGAAGGTTTTAGACCGAATGCGACAATTGCCAAAACAGCTAGATTCAAGCAAAATAGCCTACATTGACTTGAAAAATCCTGCTGGGCCGATCGTCCACTTGCCAGAACCTCCCCCGAGTTTGGAGAGTTTAACTCCCGCACCAACTCGCCTCCAGAATGGAGCATCTGTCAACCAAAGGTAGAACGTATCTGTCATCGGGCATAATTTTTACCGATCGGGATCAATACGCAGGACTTGAAATAAGGACACTTTTTTGAGATCGCGTCTGGAAAAAAAAATTATGATTTTTCTTTCCATCCCGATGCGGGAGAGGCTAGTATCAACTTTTTTGCTTCTGCCTTGCGTACAAGTGCCTGGATGGACAAGTGCCTGGATGGGTTCAAGCGAGGTTTCGGCTAGCGTCGCCGACAAAATCCGAGATTGCTAACATTCAGCATCGCCCACAGTTAGTTTTTCGCGCAACATAGCCTATAGTGATTGTGAATTGGCGTTTAGTTAACAAGCTGTAATCTAATATCCCCGACTCTAATGAATCTTAATAATAGTCAGGGGTCTGACCAAAACAGTCCCCCTTCGGAAGAAGTGAAAAATTTTCCGGTGGCCCTCGATTCCGCCAATCCGTTTAGACGCAAGTCTGATTATGTAAATGTAGACAGTATTGATATCGATCCTATGGTCAATCCCAAAGACATAATGCCCAGCAGTGCCGCGAGAATCAAAGTAATTGGCGTCGGCGGGGGTGGCGGCAACGCCGTTAACCGGATGATTGCTAGCGAGGTTTCTGGCGTCGAATTTTGGTGCGTGAATACAGATTCGCAAGCTCTGGTACTGTCAAATGCTCCGAAACGCTTGCAAGTAGGGCAAAAGTTGACGCGCGGTTTGGGCGCTGGTGGCAATCCGGCGATCGGACAAAAGGCTGCCGAAGAGTCTCGCGACGAAGTTGCTAATGCTCTGAATCACGCCGATTTGGTGTTTATCACAGCCGGCATGGGCGGCGGTACGGGCACGGGCGCGGCTCCGATTGTCGCGGAAGTGGCTAAGGAAATGGGCGCCTTGACTGTGGGTATAGTAACGCGGCCTTTCACGTTTGAGGGACGGCGGCGTACCAGCCAAGCTGAGGAAGGAATCGCGGCTTTGCAAAGCCGGGTGGATACGCTGATCGTGATTCCCAACGACAAGCTGCTGTCTGTGATTTCCGAACAAATGCCGGTGCAAGAGGCTTTCCGAGTTGCTGACGATATTCTGCGCCAAGGGGTTCAGGGTATTTCTGACATTATTACAATCCCCGGTTTGGTGAACGTTGACTTTGCTGACGTGCGCGCAATCATGGCGGATGCGGGTTCGGCTTTGATGGGCATCGGCGTGGGATCGGGCAAGTCGCGGGCGCGGGAGGCTGCAATGCAGGCTATTTCTTCGCCTCTGCTGGAAGCTTCCAGCATCGAGGGCGCTAGAGGTGTGGTGTTTAACATCACTGGCGGTACTGACATGACGCTGCATGAAGTGAATGCGGCGGCTGAGACGATTTACGAAGTTGTCGATCCGAATGCCAATATTATTTTTGGAGCGGTGATTGACGAGCGACTTCAGGGCGAAATCAAGATTACTGTGATCGCTACTGGTTTTTCGGGGGAAATGATCTCATCGTCTCAGGCTTCGCGCACGCAAAATGTGAATGCTCCTTGGCGGGCTGCAACTGTGCCGGTGACTCCTGCTCAACAGACGCAGGATGCGAAAACGAAACCGCCGCAGGATTTCGGATTGGATATTCCTGAGTTTTTGCGCAATCGTCGCCCACCAAGATAATGCAAGGACTTGGGATTTGGGATTTTGGATTGAATCTGAAATCTCAAATTTCTAGAGTTTGTCCTGGTTCGGGTTCGAGAAGTTGGGTAGCAAGTCCCGATTTTGCTAGTAAATCGCGAAATTCGGGGATGCTGCCGATCGACTTCACAAACATTGGTAAAATACCCGTGGCTCGGATATCTCCTGTAGTTGTAGGTACAAAAAACTTAGGTTTCAGGGTTTGGGCAAGTTTCAGGGCTTCTTGTGGGCCCATGATGATTTGTCCGAGGAAGGGGAAGATTTGACCGATGACGGGGGCGATGGCTACATCTACGGTGTCTATTTTCTGTTTAACTTTTTCCAATGGCGGCAGGTGCGGTTCGTAATAAAGTGTCTCACCGCTGCTTAAATCTTTGAGTAAATAGCCGTTTTCTTCCTGTCCCGGCTGGATTTCGGCTCCGGGTACGGCGGTGATTTGTAATATTTCTTTAAATTTAGACTCTTGCCAATTTGCTAAAGTTGTGATATTGGTGTAGCCTAAACTGCTGAGGACTTTGGCGGCGGTGGGTGAGGCGATCGCGGGAATTGTCCGATTCCCTTCGGGATAGCTTCGCTTCACGAGCTTTTCGAGGGTAGGTCTGTGACAGTGGTCGTCTAAGCCTTGGGAAATTAGTATAAGGTCGATCGGCGGTAATGTGTCGGGAGTGAAAGCAACAGGCGTGTTGTGGTAGGCGGTGAACAGCCAGGGTTGACCGTAAAATACGAGGGGATCGACTAGCCAGGGATCGACTAAGATGGTTTGGCCTGCGATGTGGAAGATCCAAGAGTTGAGGTCGATTCGAGTGAGTTTCACAGTTGTTTGCAATAATTCTTTACATTTGGTTTAATGATAGCTAATTTTGCAACCGCAGATGGGGCGGATGAACGCGGATGAACGCGGA
>JAYUGZ010000325.1:0-4773 GCA_043767465.1 Cyanobacteriota bacterium | reverse complement strand
AAGAATTAGAGCAGTTGTTGGTAGAAGCCGAGGTACTAGATGGGAATTCGAGAGGAAGTATATTATGAAGGCGGCCCCGCGCCTGGAGACTTGATCATCAACTTACTTCTGGGGCTGACTGTGGTGGGAATCCCCCTCGCAGTAGGATCAATTGTCCGGGCTCTGTGGCTGCGCTACCGGATTACCAGCCGCCGAGTGTCGGTAACTAGCGGTTGGATGGGGGGCGAACGCACAGACGTTATCTACTCAGATATAGTCAAAATCGTCACAGTACCTCGCGGTTTCGGGAGTTACGGAGACATGGTGCTGACAATGAAAAATGGCAGCCGCTTAGAACTGCGATCGATTCCGAAATTTCGAGCAATGTATGACTACATTAACGAAAAACTGCCCGCAGCAGCTCAAAAAGCTAACGCGGCCAAAGCTAAATAACCGAACCGCTTTCACCCTGATTTGAGGGCGAAATTAGTGCGACTATTGGCAAACTCATCACAAAAAAACCGCGGGCCGGGCGGTCGATCGACGGGCAATGTCCTAAGATATAGACAAAAGCCTAAAAGTTGAGGCAGCCCGCATCCAGCGGATGCAATTCGTTCTCAACAGCAAATCAAAGAGCACCTAAATTAACTCAAAGCGAATGGATTTTGGTATCTCGTTTCTTTCCAACAACCTCATGCTCCCGATCCTAGATTTTTTCTACGGGATCGTGCCAAGCTACGGTTTAGCGATCGTATCTCTGACGCTCGTGATTCGGTTTGCTCTTTATCCTCTCAACGCAGGCTCTCTTCGCAATATGCGACGCATGAAAGTAGCCCAGCCGTTGATGAAAGAGCGAGTAGATCAAATTCAAAAACTCTATAAAGACAATCCTACTAAACAGCAGGAGGAAATGAGCCAAGTCTACAAAGAATTTGGCAACCCTCTAGCAGGATGTTTCCCATTAGTTCTGCAAATGCCAGTGCTGTTTGCGCTGTTTGCAACGTTGCGGGGTTCGCCGTTTTCTGACATAAATTACAGCGTCAACGTTCAAGTTTTGCCCAAAGAACAAATTGAAGCTGTTCAACCGCAAGCTTTTGCGACACCGCCCCAAAATATTTACGTCACAGGTACTTTTCATGCTCCTGTTGTGGGGGTGATTCCAGGCGGCGATAAACTCGCAGTCGGCGGCACAACCAAGATTGATTTTCAAACGCCAGATGGCAAAGCTCTCACAGTCCTAGCGACAGAAAATAAGAGCGAAATTGATTTTGTTCCCCGCTGGAAAGTGATCAAAGGCGAAGAATTCGTCAAGGTAGATGAACAGGGCAACATCGTCGCCTTAGCAGCCGGTGAAGCCACAGTTCAAGGCACAATCCCCGGATTGGCTACTAACAAAGGATTCCTGTTTATCGAAGCTCTAGGCCGCGTTGGCGCGATCGACCCAGACGGTACAATCCACTGGGATATTTTGGTAATGATCCTCGGCTTCGGCATTAGTTTGTATATCAACCAAACTCTTTCTGGACAAGCACAAGGGCCAAACGACAACCCTCAACAGGCCACAGTTAACAAACTGACACCTGTAATATTTTCGGGGATGTTTTTGTTCTTTCCGCTGCCCGCTGGTGTGTTGATGTATATGCTGATTGCTAACATCTTCCAAACAGTTCAATCGTTTATTTTGTCTAGAGAACCGCTGCCCGAAAATCTGCAAAAAATTGTGGATGAAGCAGAGGCGAAAACCCAAAAAGAACAGGGATTAGATGCACTTCCCTTTGAACCCAAGCGTTCTAAGAAAAAGGCTTGATTTTATTAACAAAAATGAAAGAATCTCAAATGCAGGGCGGACAGCAATGGTTAGAAGAACTGCTAAAACTGTCCGAAATTCCGTCAAAAGTGGTATGCGAACAACAAAAAGATTGCTATTGGATGACAATAGATGAAAGCAATCTGAGTCCAGAACAAGTGGCGATTTTAGTCGGGCCTGACGGTGATGTAATCGATGCCATTCAGTACCTCTGCAATGCGGTTGCGAACATAGGTAACGAGTCAGAGGAGCCCATTCCTTATACAGTTGAACTCAATGGCTATCGCCTCCGCCGCCAAGAGGAATTGCGATCGATGGCTGAGTATGCAGCAGATCAAGCGCGATCGACGGGAGTTGAAGTTGAACTAAAAGCTCTGTCTTCGTCAGAACGCCGTCAAGTTCACAGCTTTTTGAGCGAATGTGAGGATATAGAAACTTACAGTCAAGGACAAGATGCCGATCGGCGTTTGGTAGTGCGGCTGCGCTGAGGGTGACAAGTAACAAAGGAAAAAAAGGAAAAAGGAAAAAGGAAAAAGCCAAAAATTAGCTATTCCTTTTGACTTTTGACTTTTGACTTTTGACCCAGCCCAAAAACAGGTACAAGCCCCCGACGCTAGAAGTGGATGCTCCCAAAATTTTAGACCAAAGTTTCAGATCCCAGATTCATCTGTGAAGTAAATCTAAAATCTAAAATCGACTGACTTTTGCCTTGAGACGACGAGAATAAAACAGCGAAAGACGATTATGGAGACAATTTATATCCCTCATCTACTGACAAAAACCGAGCGGAAAGAGGTCATTGATTTTGAAGAAATTCTCCCCGATTTAGAAACTCTTACTCCGGTGCGGGGGCGACTGCAAGTTACTCACCAAGGGAATTTCCTTGAGGTGAAGGCGAAAGCAGAAACAATTGTGACTCTCACCTGCAACAGATGCTTGAAACAATACAATCACCGTTTAAAACTTCAATCATCTGAAATAATTTGGCTCGAAGAAAAACCGAGTCAGCCTGATGCAAGTTCAGGAGAATTTGAAGTTGATTTAGAAAATTTGGTGGAAATTTTATCGCCTACCGACTCTTTTTATCCAAGTGATTGGGTGTATCAGCAACTGTGTTTGGAACTGCCACACAAACAGCTATGCGAGACTAAATGTCCGGGAATAGATTTCAATGAGGATGCAGAAGAGACAGAAAGCTCAGAAACAATCTCTGACAGTCGCTGGGCATCTCTAGCAGCACTTAAACGGCAATTGCCTTAGTCAGTTGTCAGTTGTCAGTAGGCAGTAGGCAGTAGGCAGCGGTCATTAGCTAATACCAATTTAAAAAAGTATTGCTACAATCCTGAATCTTATTCTTATACCAATTTAAAAGTCCCAGCTACCCGCGCCGGATACGGCTTGATGCCTACTGCCTACAGATATCATCATCGCGCCTACAAGAATCTATATGTAGCAATACTTTTCAGAATTGGCAGAACAACGAATAACTGTGCAATAACGATGGCAAAAAAAATCACACCAGCTAACTAATGACAACTGACAGCTAACTAATGACAACTGCCTAATGACTAATAACTAATGACAATTTTTAGCGACGAGTTTGAACTGCTGCTACGATCGCGCTATCCCCTAATCTACATTCCCACACGGGAAGAAGAGCGCGTCGAAGTGGCGATCGCCCAATGTGCCAAAAAACAGGGTTCCCGCGCCGTCTACATCTGGGATTTTGTTGATGGCTACCAAGGCAATCCCAACGATGCCGGTTTTGGCAAGCGCAACCCACTACAAGCTTTAGAATTTCTCGAAAAATTGCCGACATCCGCGCCAGCAATCTTTATTTTGCGTGACTTTCAGAGGTTTTTAGAAGATGTTTCAATTTCCCGCAAACTGCGGAATTTGGCGAGACTTCTCAAATCTCAGCCTAAAAATATTGTGATCGTATCTCCGCTCACTTCGATCCCAGAAGACCTCAGCGAAGTAATCACAGTTTTGGAGTTTCCCCTGCCTGCGGCGGCGGAAATCAAAATTGAGGTGGAAAGACTGTTAGGAGCTACCGGACAGGTCATAGAAGAGCGTTTGCTGGACGAAACGGTGCGCTCCTGTCAAGGATTGTCGATCGAACGAATTCGCCGAGTTTTGGCAAAGGCGATCGCCACCAGAGGCGAACTCCATCCCGACGACGCGGAACTGATTTTAGAAGAAAAACGCCAAACAATTCGCCAAACCCAAATTCTCGATTTTTACCCAGCCCGCGAAAACATCTCCGATATCGGCGGTTTGGACAATCTCAAAGAATGGCTGCTGCGGCGCGGTGGTGCTTTTTCCGATCGCGCGCGCCAATACGGTTTGCCGCATCCCAGAGGCTTATTGTTAGTCGGAATTCAAGGCACCGGCAAATCCTTAACCGCAAAGGCGATCGCCCACCACTGGCATTTACCCTTGTTGCGGTTGGATGTCGGGCGCTTGTTTGCCGGATTAGTCGGGGAATCGGAATCGCGCACCAGACAAATGATTCAGCTAGCGGAAGCTTTGGCGCCTTGCGTGCTGTGGATTGACGAGATTGACAAAGCTTTTGCGGGATTGGACGGTAAAAGCGATTCGGGGACAACCAGCCGCGTGTTCGGGACTTTTATTACTTGGTTAGGCGAAAAAACTTCGCCAGTGTTTGTCGTCGCAACAGCAAACAATATCCAGTCTTTGCCGCCGGAAATGCTCAGAAAAGGCAGGTTTGACGAAATATTTTTTGTGGGTTTGCCCACTCAGGAGGAACGGCGGGCGATTTTTGAGGTACATTTGTTGCGGTTGCGATCGCACAGCATCAAAAATTACGATTTAGAGCGCTTGGCTTACGAAACTCCCGATTTTTCAGGAGCAGAAATCGAGCAAACTTTGATTGAAGCAATGCACATTGGGTTTAGCCAAAATCGAGACTTTACCACAGATGATATTTTAGAATCAGCTAGTCAGATGGTGCCTTTGGCCAGAAC
>JAYUGZ010000324.1:0-11987 GCA_043767465.1 Cyanobacteriota bacterium | reverse complement strand
CTCAGCTCGTACCTGATTTAATCGAGAAGTGTCATAGTCACGGAGATTGCCGCGCTCTTGTGCTCGCAATGACAAAAAGCACTAAGTCAACCGTATTGCACTATAACAAAAAAAATAGCAACTGTCAACTTACCATTTGTCAAGTTATGAGCGGTTATACAGGTGAAACTAAAGTGTCAAAACAAGCGCCGATCGCGACTTTCTCGGGTGCGAGCGAAAATTGCTGGCGCGACTGGGCCGATCGCGTCCCAGTCATGCTGTGGATAGCAGATGCAGAGAGCGGTTGCAATTACTTTAATTTGCAGTGGATAGAATTTACAGGGATGAGTGAAGCCGAAATTTGCGATCGGGGTTGGAGGACAAACATTCACCCTGACGATGTAGATTGTTGGGAGCAAATCTATCTGAATGCTTGGAATTTAAACTCGAATTTTAAGCGAGAATATCGCCTGAAAAGAGCAGACGGCGAATATCGGTGGATTGAGGAGACAGCAGTTGTTAAATTGACGCCTGCTGGAGAATTTCAAGGATTTATCGGTACGGCGACAGATATTAGCGAACGCAAAAAAGCCGAAATCGCCCTGGAACAAGCAAATAAAATTCTCGAAGCGAGCTTAAATCGGTTTGACTTAGCAGTCAGCGCTGCTTTTGACGGCATTTGGGATGCGCCGATTGTTCCCGAAGACGTGTTTAACCCGCAAAATCCGGTGTATTGGTCGCCCCGATTCAAAGAATTGCTCGGTTATGAAAGCAGCGAATTTGAAAATATTTTAGACGCCTGGATATCGCGAGTTCATCCAGAAGATTTAGAGCGAGTATTTGCAGCAATATCAGGTCATTTAGAACAACAAATTCCGTTCAAAGATATAGAATATCGGATGCAAAAAAAAAGCGGTGAATATATTTGGTTGGCCGTTCGCGGACAAGCAATTTGGGACGAAAATGGCACGCCGCTGAGATTTGCTGGTTCTATTCGAGACGTTAGCGATCGCAAAAAAGTACAAGAACAACTCCGCGCTCAAGAACAATTTTTGCGCAGTATTTATGACGGTATTGACCAAATAATTTTTGCTGTTGATGTCGGTACTGATGGCGAATTTCGCTATGTCGGTTTCAACCCTCTCGGGAAGCAAGTTCTGGGGCTAGGAGACGAGAGCGAGTGGGGTGGCAAAACTCCCGAAGCCGTATTTGGCGAGGAACTCGGAACAGCAATGCGGCAAACTTATATCAGTTGCGCGCGATCGCAAAATTCAGTTGCTTGGGAACGATGCTTGAAGTTCCAAGGAGCAGATACTTGGTGGCTAGTTACCCTGACGCCCCTGCTAGACGAAACGGGCAGAACCTACAGAATTATCGGCAACTCCAAAGAAGTTACCGATCGCAAAAAAGCCGCAGATCAACTATTAGAATACCAGCGAAAACTCGAAGAAAGTCAAAGAATTGCTCATATCGGCAACTGGGAATTTGACCTCGCTACGGGCGAGATTACTTGGTCTGATGAATTGAAACGAATTTTTGGTTTTCAATCAGAACAACCAGCCCCAAGTTATCCAGAATTTATGCAGCAAATTTATCCCAACGATCGAGAACGCTTTCAACAAACAATAGATCAAGCGATCGCCCTCCGTCAACCCTACGAAATTGACTACCGCCTTTACCGTTGCGACGGAGAACTGAGATATGGGATCGCTTGGGGGCAAGTCTTGCAAAACCAGCAAGGCGAAGTTGTAAAATTATTTGGAGCCTCGATCGATATTACCGATCGCAAACAAGCAGAATTAGCCCTACAACAAAGCCAAAAACGCCTCCGCGCCGTTGTCAAAAATGCACCCATAGTTTTATCTTGCATTGACCGCCGCGGTATATTTACGCTTTCGGAAGGAAAAGCTTTAGAACCTTTAGGATTTAAGCCCGGAGAAGCCGTAGGCTTATCGGTTTACGAACTTTACAAAGATTATCCCGAAATTATCGAAAATATTAACTTGGTTTTGGCAGGGGAGGAAAGAACCTGGTCTGCTGAATTAAACCGGGTTATTTACGAAAGTCGCGGCACCCCAATCTTAGATGAAAAAGGAGAAGTTGCAGGATTAATTGCTGTTTCAGTTGACATCACAGAAAGGGCGCGGGTTGAAGAAGCTTTGAGACAAAGCGAAGCAAAGCTGCGCTTAATTCTCGAAAATATGCCAGTAATGCTGAGCGCTGTTGATGCCGATCGCAATATCATAGTCTGGAACCGAGAATGCGAACAGGTACTGGGTTACAGCGCCGCCGAACTTGTCGGCAACCTGCAAGCAATACAACTCCTCGTCCCCGATGTCAACTACCGTCAAAAAATCTTTAGAAAAGTTGTCGAACTCGGTCACAATTTTCGAGAGTTAGAAGTAGAAATTCAGGCAGCAGATGGCAGCATCAAAATAATTGCTTGGTCTAATGTTTCTGCTGATTTTTCCGTTCCAGGCTGGAATTTTTGGGGAATCGGTGTCGATGTTACGGAGCGAACAGCAGCAGAATTTGCCCTGCGAACATCGGAAGCGCAACAGAGAGAACAAACAGCGCAATTAGAAATAGCTTATCACGCGCTCGCCCATACCCAAGCACAGCTCGTGCAAAGTGAAAAAATGTCTTCTTTGGGTCAATTAGTTGCGGGAGTTGCTCACGAGATCAACAATCCTGTCAGCTTTATTTTTGGCAATATCAGCTATGCCAAAGATTACACAACTGATTTGTTAAGAATCCTCGAATTTTACCGAACAGCTTACCCTGAACCAACCGCAGAAATTCAGGCAGAACTTGAGGAAGTTGATTTAGAGTTTCTTCAAGAAGATTTGCCGAACCTGCTGGATTCTATGGCAGTAGGAGCGCATCGCATTCAAGAAATTGTCAAGTCTTTGCGCACTTTTTCTCGTTTGGACGAAGCAGCTTTTAAGGCCGTGAATCTGCACGAAGGAATAGACAGCACTTTGATGATTGTAGCTCACCGTTTGAAACCGCACGGAGATAAACCAGCTATTGCCATAATTAAAGACTACGGCAATTTACCGCAAGTTGAATGTTACTCGGGTCAATTGAATCAGGTATTTCTGAATTTGTTGATAAATGCGATCGATGCTGTGGAAGAAAAAGAAAGAAATTGTCCCTCTGCTGGGGATACCTCGCCAATTCCTACAATTAAGATTCGCACGGAAGTTGTGGAGGGCGATCGAGTTAAAATTGCGATCGCCGACAGCGGAACCGGCATTCCCGAGTCAGTGCAGCAGCGGTTGTTCGACCCGTTTTTTACCACGAAACCCGTCGGCAAAGGTACGGGATTGGGATTGGCTATTAGTTACGAAATTGTAGTTAAAAAACATCTCGGAAGCTTGCTGTGCAGTTCAGAATTGGGAATTGGTACGGAATTTGCGATCGAAATCCCGATCCGTCAATCGCCAGCAGAAGAAAAGTTGTGAGGGAGCAGATTTTACATCAAAATCGGGGAAGATTCCGACTTGCTGCTGGCGTGACAAATGCGATTTTTGCCTTCGTTTTTGGCTTGATAAAGAGCGCCGTCAGCGCTGCGAATTAGGGTGTCGGGAGATGCTTCGGCAGCAGGAATCACCGTCGCAATCCCGCAACTGAGGGTAACGTAGGGGCAGATCGACGATCGCGCGTGGGGCAGTTTCAACCGAGCGATACCGTCGCAAATTTTCCGGGCGACAACGTTGGCACCGGCAGCGCTGGTGTTGGGTAAGAGCACGCCAAATTCTTCGCCGCCGTAGCGGGCGGGCAAATCCCCAGCCCGCTTGACAAAAGAGGCGATCGCCTTGGCTACTTGGCGCAAACAATCATCGCCGCCGAGGTGCCCGTAAAAATCGTTATAAGGTTTAAAAAAGTCGATGTCAAACATAATAAAAGACAGTGGCAGTTCCTCTCTTGCCAATCTGCGCCACTCTAATATCAAAACGCGATCGAACTGGCGGCGGTTGGCAATGTCCGTCAATCCGTCAGTAGTTGCCAGTTGCTGCAATTTTTGATTGGCTATTGCTAACTGGCGGTAAAGTTGAGATTGTTCGATCGCGATCGCCACTTGATTCGCCAAATGCTGTAAAAAATCTATTTCCCACTGTTGCCATTCCCTGACACCGCTGCAATTGTATGCCGTCAGCATTCCCCACAGATTATTGCCATTTTCACTCCTAAAATCCGGCGCACTTGAACCCTGCGGCTGCGGTTTGCCAACAGTCGGCAGCGACATACAATTTTCGGCTGCATCTGTGGTTTTTTCTGCATCCCAAACACTGCTTTCTAGTCTTTCATTTGCCGTTTCCCAGTCGCCAGATTGCCAAATTGGCACGCTTAAAACTGCTGCAATTTCACAATCTGCCAGCAACTCTTGGAAACTGCCAGCTAATTCGGCAGCCCTAACATCTGCTATTGCTTGTACCGCCTGCGATTCCACCAAAACAAAGCATGACACGGCTAAAGCAGCACTAATATTTGGGTTTTCAATATAACCCTCTGGCAAACCGTCACCTGCGACGATCGCACCTTTTTGCTCTTCCCCGTCAAATTTAGACGCCCCATCCTGACAGCGATAAATTAAAACGCGATCGGTTTTGAGGAATTGGCGCACTTCGGCGACGGTACTTTGGAGAATGCTGGCGGCGTCTATTGACGATCGAATATTTTCGATCATTTGTCCCAACAGCCGCTCTCGCAGGGCTTGCTGGCGCAATTGTTCTTCGATGCGGTGGCGTTCGATCGCGTAATGGATCGCCCGCACCAGCAGAGTTCTCTGAAATCGTCCCTTTACCAAACAATCTTGAGCGCCCGATCGCAATACTGACAGCGCCGTATTTTCATCATTGATATCCGTCAGCACCACAATCGGCACTGTGGGCGATCGGGCTTTCAAAATGGCGATCGCCTCGCTTCCCTCCAAGCAGTCAGACACTGACAAATCTAATAGTATGGCGTCAAACTTTTCTGCTTCCAGACACGCGAGTGCTATCTCCAGACATTTAACAGTTTGGAGGCAAAACAGACAGTCGCTGAATGACCCTAAAAGGTCTTCGATCAGCGTCGCATCTGCCAGATTGTCCTCAACCAACAAAATTTTCAAAGATTGGTTATCTATTAACACAACTATAGCATTCGGAGCGGGTTGAACAAAACTTTTTAATTTTGAGAGCGATACTTGCGATCGGTGTCAATATGTCCCTCTATTAAATTCACTCCCAACTCAAACTATCGATCTCACCCTCAATTAAAGCTTACAGCTCCGAGGGCGGAAGCGAAACGATTTCAAACCAATACTGACATAAAGTCTTCATTACTTCAACCAATCCTTCAAAAGTGACTGGTTTCGATATAAAAGAATTCGCACCCAAGCGGTAGCAAAGCGAGATATCTCCGCTGCGGTGCGACGTGGTGAGGATCACAACCGGAATTTTTTGAAAATCTGGGTTAGATCTGATCGAAGTTAGTGCTTCTAGCCCGTCAAGCCTCGGCATATTCAGATCCAAAACTATCAGGTCTGGTCGGCGCCAATTGCTGCTACCAGCATATTGACTGCGACGGTACAAATAGTCTAGCACTTGTTCTCCATTTTCCACAAATTCGCTTCTGATTGCCAATCGAACTTCTCGCAGTGCTTCCCCCAAAAAAAAGCGCGTATCCTCGTCATCGTTGGCGATTAAAATAGTAAATTTTTTTGGTTGATAATTCACCGCTTTACCTCGCTACCAAAGGATTTTGTGAGGTGGCCGGACTTGGAGCGGTGTCTGAGCGCCTGCAAAGCATCTGTTGCCATCAGCCTGCCAATATGGCGGATCGCACTGAATTTGTGTTGCAACAATTTGCGATTTTGCCTGATTCGTAATAGTTTGCGAATCACGCTTGTTTGCACTCTTGCAGTTTGTCGGACAAGCGGCAAGAGTGCAAACACATCACAAATAATTGCCCGCGAACTACTAGGAAAACTACTGCATCCCCAACCAAGATGCTCTGGATACAGTTGAAAAAAACTGAAAATTCTGGCGTACACCGCTGATTCTTAAGTTGTATAAGGATAGAGCTAATTGATTTATATTGATGGATTTTTAGCTGGATGTCATCAGTAAATATGCTACACTTTCCGAGCTGTTTTGTAAAGAAACGACAAAAATATTTAAAGCTTAAGTAAATCACTGATGACTGCTCCCGGCGGAGTGCTGAGTTCAGGGTGGAACAGGCAGAGAAAAATAAAAAGTCGAGCCTCTATCTGGTGCTGATTCTACCCAAAGGCGACCGCCGTGCCGATCGACAATTCTTTGACAAATCGCTAAACCGATACCAGTTCCAGAATACTCTGCTTGAGTGTGCAAGCGCTGAAAAATCTGAAAAATTCGCGGATGGTACTGTTCGGCAATGCCAATACCGTTGTCCTGCACCGAAAACACCCAGTTATCGCCCTGCCGCGAAGCGCCCAAGAGCACCACCGGCACCTCGTTGCTGTGGTACTTGATGGCATTGCCAATTAAATTTTGAAACAGTTGCAGCAGTTGAGAATAATCACCTGTTATCCTTGGCAAATCGCCCCTAGTAACAGTAGCTTGATGCTTGCGGATTGCCAACTGCAAATTAGCACAAGCATCGTCAAAAACCTGATTGCAATCTATCAAGTCAAAAGGTTTCTGACTGCTCCCGACCCGCGAATACTCCAGCAAGTCATCAATCAGCGCCTGCATCCGCACGCAAGCATTAACAATATTGCCGATAAATTTATTTCCTTGGGCATCAAGTTTGTCGTGAAAGCGCCTTTCTAATAGTTGAGCGTAGCCGACAATCGTACCCAAAGGCGCTTGCAAATCGTGAGAAACCACATAGGCAAACTGTTCCAGTTCGGCATTAGAACGAGTTAATTCTTGAGCGTAGCGGGTTTGAGTTTCTAAACTCGCTTGCAGCATTTCTTGTACCAGCTTGCGCTCGGAAATATCCTCGATCGCACAAATCAAATACTGCGCCGTCCCCTCAGCATCGCGCATGGCCGAAACAGTAACATTCGCCCAGCAAACTTCCCGGTTTTGACAAATCAAACGCTTTTCCATAGAAAAAGTTTGAATCTCCCCAGATAACAGCAACCTCACGTATTCTCTGTCAGCTTCCCTGTCATCCGGGTGAGTAATTGCCTGCCAATTTTCCTGCAACAATTCCGATTCTGCATAGCGGATAATTTGGCAAAACCCGGGATTCACCCGCATAAATTGACCGCAAAGTGCGGTTTTAGCGATGCCGACTGCCGCTTGCTCGAATATGGCGCGGAAACGTTCTTCGCTTTCGCGCAGGGCAATTTCTGCTTGTTTGCGATCGGTTATATTGCGAAATGTTACTGCCAGACCATCGTTTAATTTGACCGCCACAATGTGCAGCCAAACACTTGTAACTGGATCGTGTTCGTAATAAAATTCTCGGTCTACAGTTTCTCCGGTTTCTACCACAGAAACGTACAAATCAAATAACCCGTTATTGCGGACTTGGGGAATTTCTGCCAACAAATACTTGCCCACTACTTCCTTTAATGACCAACCGGAAATTTTATAGGTGGCACGGTTGACCAACAGCCACCGAAAATCCACAATATTTCCCTGATTGTTGCGGACGGCAGAATAAGCCGTCACACCGTCTAAGGAACTATTTAATATGCTAGCAAGCAGCGACTGGGACTGTTGCAGTTGGGCGTTTTGGTTTTTTAGTTGCTGTTGCAGTTTTTGCAGGCAGACTTGCTTGTCGATGCGCGCCAAAACTTCTTCTACTTGAAACGGTTTGGCAATATAGTCAGCACCGCCAACTTGAAAAGCTTGTAATTTATCATTAATGTCATCTAATACGCTTAAAAAAATCACCGGAATTTGTGCGGTTTTCGGTGTCGCTTTCAGTCTCCGACAAACTTCATAACCGTTCATTTTCGGCATTCTAATGTCGAGCAAAATTAAATCGGGGCAATGGGCCACCGCAGCATTCAACGCCAGTTGACCGCAAATAGCTCGGCAAACTTGATACCCCTGGGCTGTTAGCAGCTCGGATAAGAACCGCAGATTACTCGGTTGGTCGTCAACCAGCAATATTTTAATTTCGCTATTATCCATTTATTTTAAACTCGATTGAGTTAAATCCATTATCCTGTCGAGTCGGTAATCGACAAGCAAATCTTTTAAAGCCTCAGCTAAAGTTGGATGACTTTCCCAAATGCGATCGACAATTTGAATTGCCAGCTCTTCATTAACATCATTAGCTGCCTCGTAGAGTTCCTGCACCCAATGTCTAGGCATCTCGGCCAGCAGCGGCCCGAAAAATGAATCAGGTTTTTCGGTAACAAAATAACGCCGTAAAGCCCCCGCTCCCTGTTGGGGCAATTCTTGATAAATATAGCGCACCCCCAAGTAGCAAGCCATCTTATCAAAGAGGATTTGTTCGTAAAAAGGTTTCCGCACAAAATCGTCGCAACCTGCGGCGATAATTTCGCCTTTTCTTTCCTCAAAAATGCTAGCAGTCAGAGCAATAATTACAGTTCGCTGCTGAGTTTTTCCCTCTTTAGCTCTAATTTGTCTGACAGCTTCAAAACCGTCCATTACTGGCATTCGTGTATCCAGCCAAATTAAATCAGGCTGCCAACTTTCCCAAAGTTCAATAGCTTGGAGGCCGTTTTCCGCTTCTCGGACTTCAAAACCAATTGGTTGCAGCATTTTCACTAGCAGCAGCCGATTTTCTTGATTGTCGTCAACTGCTAAAATCCGATAAACTGGTTGATCTGCTTCTAGTGCGATCGCCCGCTGCAACGTCGCGACTGTTATTTCTGAGCAAGTAGCAGGAAATACTCGGATGTTAAATTTAAAACTGGTTCCCTCACCTAAAACACTTTTTACAGCAATATCTCCGCCCATTATCTGCACGTATTTCTTAGTAATTGTCAAACCCAATCCCGTACCGTCAGCCGCTTGTCTGCCAGCTTCTGTTTGCACGAAAGCATCAAATAACTTGTCAATTTCTGCTGCGGCTATGCCAACTCCCGTGTCTTCAACTTCAAACAAAATTAAACATTCCTCATCCGAGGTATAGTTAGGATAAATTTCCGATTCTGCGGGCGGCTGCTTGAGCTCCATGCTGGCGCGCAGCCAAATGCTGCCCTCATTTCCAGTAAACTTTATGGCATTTCCCAGCAGATTTATCAAGCAGACGCGCAGCTTTTTTTCATCAGTTGTTATATATTGGGGAACATCCGCCTCCACGAAAAATCTCAGTTGCAAACTTTTAATTTCAGCTTTGATTTGAAACATCTCTTCGAGAGTGTCGAGGAGTTGATAAAGATCGAAGCTGCGTTCATCTAAGCCAATGATTCCAGCTTCTATTTTCGACAAATCTAAAACATCGTTAATTAGTTCCAGCAAATGTTGACCGCTGCGGTTAATAATTCGGAGATTTTCGTGATTTTCGTGGCCCAGGAAAGAGTCACGGCTCATGACTTGAGTAAAACCCAGGATGGCATTTAGGGGAGTCCGCAATTCGTGGCTCATGTTGGCAACGAATTGACTTTTTGCTAGGGATGCTGCGGCGGCGGCTTCTTCGGCTTTTTTGCGTTCGATTATTTCTTGTTGCAGTTCGGTATTGCGATCGATCAATTGTTTTTGCAGTCTTTGGATCGTCAGTTGGTGTTCGATTCTAGCCAAAACTTCTGCTACATGAAACGGTTTTGTGATATAATCTACTCCTCCAACTTGAAAGGCGGTTACTTTGTCCAATACTTCATCTAAAGCGCTGATAAAAATAACTGGAATTTCTGATGTTTTGGGTTCTGCCTTGAGCTGCGTGCAAACTTCGTAGCCGTCCATTTCAGGCATTTTGATGTCGAGCAAAATCAGGTCAGGAGAAACCGATCGCGCGGCTCTGATTGCCATTTTGCCGTTAATTACGCCCCGGACTTTGTAGCCGCTATCCGACAGCGTTGCCGATAAAACTTGCAAATTTTCGGGAGTGTCGTCAACAATTAATATGTTGCCTTTATTTTCTGCTGTTTGATTGCTGCTCATTGATCGCTATTTTTTGTTAAATTGATAATTGCTGAAATCAGGAAAACTGATTAAATCGTAATTATAGCACTCGCTCGTGAATCAACTACTTTTATGTTTACCTAACTTCCGTTATATCCGTTAAATCCGTTATATAATCCGTTGCCGAACTTCCTTCAAACATTTCTAAATTCGTCAATCAAATCAATAATCCGATCGCACCGGAAGTTATGCGCCAAATCCGCGATCACCGTGCGGAAACCAGCATCAACAGCAGGAATCGACAACAGCAGCCCAAAAATCCGCTCATTATCCACCGCATCCGCCGCAGCGTACAACTCATCAACCCATTGGGGCGGCATAGCTTCAAAAAAGGAAGCATTCAGCGTCAATGGCAAAGCAGCCGTTTCAGCAAGGGCGGAAACGTCACCGCAGGCGACAGCATCACAACTCGGCGAAGCCTCTCGATCGTAAACATAGCGAACTCCTAGATACTTCGCCATCTTTTCCAGAATCACTTGCTCCCGAAAAGGCTTCGCCACAAAATCATCGCACCCAGCAGACAAAATCACCGATCGCTCTTCATCAAAAGCACTCGCCGTCAGAGCAATAATCACCGTTGCTTGACCCTTCAAATGCGCTTTAATCCGTTGAGTAGCCTCGTAGCCATCCATCACCGGCATCCGCATATCCATCCAAATCAAATGAGGTTCCCAACTCGACCACATTTCCAAAGCTTGAACCCCATTTTCAGCCTCCTCTACAGCAAAACCAAGGGATGACAGCATTCTCACCAACAGCAAGCGGCTTTCCAGGCGATCGTCCACAGCCAAAATCCGGTATTGCGGCTGTCCCGGTTCCAAACCCACAACCCGGCGAGCTGTTTGAGCCACCTGAATTTCCACTGCATTAGGGAGCGAAACCTTAACATCAAATCTAAAAATGCTGCCGTGATCCACGCTGCTTGTCACAGTCATGTTCCCTCCCATCAACTCCACGAACTGTTTGCTGATCGGCAAACCTAAACCAGTTCCTTCTTGAGCTTTTTTTCCGCTTTCTGTTTGTGCAAAAGGTTTAAACAAATTGTGCATTTCTGCTGGCGAAATTCCTGCCCCCGTGTCTTCAACTTCAAATAACAAACAGCAATTGTTAATCAGCGCAATTTCTCCGTAATTTTGATTTAACAACAGCTCATGTTTAATCCTCAAATTAACACCACCTTCGACCGTAAACTTAATCGCATTTCCCACGACATTAATCAATACTTGACGCAACTTGCTTTCGTCGGTTTCTACATATTGAGGCACGTCGGGCGGACAATCAAAAATCAACTGCAACCCTTTTTTTTCTGCTTGCAGCTTCAGCATATCTTCCGTATTTCTCAGCATATTGTGCAAGTCGAAGGTGCTGTTATTAAGCGTCAGCAGCCCGACTTCAATTTTTGACATTTGCAGAATATTGTTGATCAGAACCAGCAAATGTTCCCCGCTGCGGCTAATAATTTCTAAATATTGCTGTTCGTCAGTACCGAGGGCTGCGGAGCGAGCCAGCAGTTGGCTGAAACCGAGAATTGCGTTGAGAGGAGTTCGCAATTCATGGCTCATATTCGACAGGAATTCGCTTTTCGCCCTGTTGGCTCTGTCAGCTTCTTCTTTCGCTTGTTGCAGGGCTACTTCTGCTTGTTTGCGCTCAGTAATATCGCTAGCCGTACCTGTGGTGCCGGTGATGTTTCCGTCTGCGTCCAAGCGCGCGATCGCCTTCGTATTTACATCAATCGGTCTGCCATCTTTTCCTAACACTATACTTTCGTACTGAAACACAGCATCTCCCGTCAGCAAGTGCTGCTGAAGTTCCCGGTTGCGGTCTATTTGTGCTGGCGCTAAAAAATCGCCAAAGGAACAGCCGAGCATTTCTTCCGGGTCATAACCGTAGATTTGTTTGACTGCTTGGTTCACAAAAGTAATGTGT
>JAYUGZ010000323.1:0-4793 GCA_043767465.1 Cyanobacteriota bacterium | reverse complement strand
GGCCGGAGAGCCCGTTCCAAAATTTGATTAAAAGGACTTTTGCAAGAGGTCTAATGAGTTGCTGTGTTGAATTGAGCGATCTAAGAATGATGGAAATGACAACAAGATATTTGCAAATTAGCTCATTTTGCAAAAGCAGGTAGTGGAACAACTCCATCACGCAGTAAACACGATCTCTATTATGGCGGAGGTATTCCTTGGGTAAAATCTGGTGATCTACCTGAATCAATAATTAGTGAAACTGAGGAAACAGTCACTCAGGAAGCTTTAGCAGAAACATCATTGAAGCTTGCACCCAAAGGAGCTATCCTTGTTGCAATGTATGGCGCTAATGTTGGTCGTGTTGGAATCTTAGGTATTGATGCAACAACAAATCAAGCAGTTTGCCATATTGTCCCAGAAAAAGACAAGGCTGATTCGAGATATATTTTTCGTGCCTTACAGCAAAAACTGCCATAATTCATATCAAGAAGTGTCGGCGGTGCACAGCCTAACATTAGTCAGCAAATAATTCGAGAGACAGAAATTCTACTGCCACCGATCGCCCAACAGAAACAAATCGCCGCAATTCTGGACAAGGCGGAGGAACTTCGAGCGCTGCGTCGCAAGGCTTTGGGCGAATTGGATGCGATCGTGCGATCGATATTCCTTGAGATGTTTGGCGATGTAGGAGCGACATCCCGCTTTCTTGTTGAGCAACTCGAATCAGTTTTAAAACAACCTCTTCAAAACGGTGCTTATTTTTCAAAAGATGCTTACGTTGAAGATGGCGGAATAGAGATGGTTCACATGAGTGACGCTTTTTACGAAGTTGTCATTCGAGGTAATCTTAAGCCGGTCATTTGTAGTGCTGACGAATATAAGAAGTATCGTATTTCTGAAAAAGATATTTTGATTGCTAGAAGGTCTCTTAATTATGAAGGAGCAGCAAAACCTTGTTTGATTCCGCCTTCACCTAATCCACTGATTTTTGAATCGTCATTTATTCGCGTAACCCCGAACCCGGAAAAAATTGGTGTTCTATTTTTGTTTCATTATCTCAGCAACGACTGGGTGAGGCAGAAGTGTATTAAACCATTTCTTACTCAGTCAACAATTTCAGGTATCAACCAATCAAACTTGGCGCGTGTGCCTGTACTTACTCCTCCCCTCCGGCTTCAACAAGAATTTGCTCGGCGGGTGGAAGCGATCGATCGTCTCAAAACCACACATCGCGAATCCCTCACCCAACTCGATGCCCTCTTCGCCTCCCTCCAATATCGCGCTTTTCGAGGAGAGTTGTAGCCGTCGGTAAAAGAAGCGTGGAATCGTTTATAGACAAAATATTTAAACAACCAGCATCTTCCCAAATTAGCGCCAATAATCGATATTTATGGACTATAATAGAATTAATAAAAGTTTCAGTGCAACAATTAAAACGGAGGTAATTAGCATGACTACTGTACAAGACGTTGCAGCTTATATTCTCGCCAAGAAAGGCGAACTTCCCGCTATGAAACTTCAGAAGCTTTTGTACTACGCTCAGGCATGGTCATTAGTCTGGGATGAAGCCCCCCTGTTTCCTGAAACCGTAGAAGCATGGGCAAACGGGCCTGTTATTCCCGACCTCTACAAGCACCACAAAGGGCAATTTATCGTCTCAGCGATCGCAGGTAATCCCGAAAATATTACCCCGATCCAAAAAGAAACTATTGATAAAATCCTGGAATTCTACGGCGATCGGACTTCCCAGTGGCTGAGTGACTTGACCCATCAAGAAGAACCCTGGATCAGTGCCAGAAAAGGACTCGCAGCCACACAGCGCGGAAATCAAGAAATCACACTTGCTGCAATGGCAGAATACTACAGCAGCCTGTAACCCTGTCACTCATGTCCAAGCAGAAAAAACAGCCAAAAGTCAAATCCCAGCCCGATCCTCAAAAACAACCCAAAATCGCCGAAAATCCTCAAGATTACTACAATCGTAATCCAGCATGGCGAATTTCAAAAATGGAACTAGCCTCTCACTATGGTTGGCAAAATATTGATGGAGAAAAACTCAAAGAGATTCAAACAAAACTCAGTAACTTTGAATCTATGACGTGGCGGGAGATATTGGTTGACAGTAAAAAACAAAATCATACCGTGCCAATTAATAAGCTCTCTAAACTAGCCCGCGATCGACTCAGCGAAATCAATCTCGATGATTTGGATGAACTCACTTCTTTACGCTTATCTGCGACCGAAAGAATCTGGGGCATACTCAATCAAGGCGTGATGGAGCTACTTTGGTGGGACCCGAACCATGAGGTGTATCCCACCCAGAAAAAGAACACTTAAAACCTAGATTGCAGTAAAAATGTGTAACTTTCTATGCTGCGATCGCAACCGGAATTTAATTGATCGAGCCAGCGAGTTAGGGCGATCGTCGCAGCGCTAGAAGAGAAAGACCGTATTCCGGTAGTGCGCGAACAAATGGCACTAATTCAAGACATTCTAACTGATGCCTGGTGAGAAAATGTCACAATTCCCATTCTAGAAGGTGCCCGTAACAGGCTGCGATCGCTGATTCGTTTGATTGAAAAGACACATCTACAACCAATTTACACGAATTTTACCGACGAATTAGGTACTGAAACCTCCTTCGATCTGCCTGGTTTAAACAGCAGCCAGTTCGATCGCTTCCGTGCGAAAGCGCGTCAGTTTTTGCAAGCTCACGAAAATCATATCACAATTCATAAGCTGAGATCCAACCAACCGCTGACACCAAGCGATTTGAACGAACTAGAACGAATGTTGAGCGAAGCAGGTATCGGCGAACCCGAAGAGTTAGCAGCGGCTAAACATTTAGGTGTGGGGTTGTTTATTCGATCGCTGGTGGGACTCGATCGTCACGCAGCAAAACAAGCGTTTGGCGCGTTTTTATCCGGCTCTACATTCTCCGCGAATTCGATCGAATTCATTAACTTAATCATCGATTATCTAACGCATCATGGCGTGATGGAAGCCGGTTTGCTGTATGATTCTCCATTTACAGACATTAATGCTCAAGGCCCTGAAGGCGTGTTTAGTCCCACCCAAGTCGATACATTGGTTTTGGTTTTGGAGCAAATTAGCGCGGCGGCGGCTGCATAAATTTCAGTGGGCGATGCTGTTGATTTGCACGGTGTTTTATCCCCGCACAGTCAAACAATCGATCGACCAAAACAAATCTCATTACCAAGGATTACCAATCATTCTAAAAGCCGACCAATAATAGGGATGAGAAAAATTCCGAGTCGCCGTGTTTGCCAATTCTGGAGGTAGCGGCACATTACCAACAGAAGTCCGCAACATCCCCCCTTCAATCCGCACCTCTTGGCGCAACATCGCTAATTGAGCTTGCCGCAAGGCGTCAGCCTTAATCGGAGCAGTTTTCAACTGGCCGTAAAACTCCGCCATCAATCCCAAACTGCCCTCGTCGCTGACATACCAGAGAGTCGCTAGAGCCGATTTAACCCCTGCTTGCACGGCTAAGCCGCCAAAGCCCAACTCGGCCTGCCGATCGCCCACAGCAGTCTTGCAGGCACTCAAAACCAACAGTTCAACCTGCGGGCTGTGCCATCCCATTTCCCGCAACTGATCCAAACGCAATTTAGTATCCCACAACTGAATAAAGGATTGGCTGGGATCTCCCGATCGAAATTCGGCGTGAGTAGCCAAGTGAATCATCCCAAAAGGGTACTGCTGGCGCTGCGATCGCAAATTTGCCAGAGTGAAAGCTTGGTTCAAGAAAGACTTTCCGGGCCACTCCTGCGGGGTGATTGTCGATACTTCTACTTCCACCGCAGGTAAAGGATTCATATCTGGAAATTGCGATGCCCCCATTGCCAAAACTTGGGTATTTTTGAAATTGGCGGGGCTGGTATCTGTCAAACTCAGACTCGGCATTGAGCCGACGCTGTAACGCTCTATCAGAAAGCCTTTGCCGTCGTGGAGGGCGGCCATCGGGATCGATCGCAACCCCATATCTGAGATAAAAGATAAATTCTGAATGCCTTTGGCTTGCAACTCTGCTTCGAGCGGCGCTACCATCCACTGGTATAGCTGCTGAGCCAAGGGCAAATAACTTGTAGTATTGCGCTTTACCGGATTAGTCAGTTCGTTGCGAAATTTCCGAACAGCTTCCATTACCTGGGCGCGAGAGGTTCCAGAGATGCGCAGGCGAACGGGCGCGCCTTCGGGGGTAATTACCATCAATTCGAGTTCGTCAGAGGTTTGAATTTGCTGTTCTACGCGCAACAGGGGCGAACTGTTGTAAGGCCGATCGAGTGTAGAACCCAAGGGTGCAAAACTCATATAAACAAGAGCTGGTTTGATGCCTGTGGCTTGTTGGACGCCGCGAAGGGTATTTTGCGCATCTTCTAAGGTGGCGATCGTATTTGTGGGTGGCAAATTTAGGTAATCGACAAACTCGCTGGTAAATCTGTTTTCTACGGGAAAAATAACGGTGCTGAGGTTGGGTGGCAACTTGGAAGCGTTAACATTCGGCGAGGCGGGAGGTGAATTGCGCTGTTGCAAGGAATTAGATATCTGGTTTTGCTGTTGCAAGCTGGCGGAAAATAAAGGATTTGTGCTGGGCTGTCCGCTGGCGGAGAGTGCCGGAGCGATTTCCGGTGTCGGTATCGGTGCGAGATTTATTTTTGCGGCAGCAGGCACAATTTGAGTAATTGTCGGTGCTGGCAAATTTGAAATCTGTGCTGGATTTTGCACGATTGTCGGTGCTGGCAAATTTGAAATCTGTGCTGGATTTTGCACGATTATCGGTGCTGGCA
>JAYUGZ010000322.1:0-1886 GCA_043767465.1 Cyanobacteriota bacterium | reverse complement strand
TTATAGTGCAATACGGTTCACTTAAGACAGTCCGTTGGGAAAACGACGTGAAAAACAGACACTCTTGTTTGCTTTCCTACCCTTCGGGAACCCCTACGGGGAACCGAGCGCTCCGCTAACGTGGGTACACTCGCAATGACAAAAAAGCGTTAAGTAAACCGTATTGAGTTATAGTGGCGATGTTTCCGATTTTGTCAAAGTTGATTGCTGGCAGGTTTGATAGTTCGGAATGCGAGTCCTCAGAATTTGATGCGGACTGAAGTCCTCACTACAAACCTTGCTACAAACCATTATTTTCCCGCGTAAGCCCCCATGCGTTCTTTGATAAACCGGATATAAAAATGCCTGAAAGTTGACTTAATTACCCGAGGCATTCCAAAGTCGATCGGCATCATATTTTCCGGCAACTTCCAATCCAAAACCTTGAGAGTTTCCGGCTGCAACAGCGGAAAATCAATCGCCTCCAAATTCGAGCAAAGTCCCAATTTCATCGCCGCAGCTACAGTCGGAACCAGCGCCGGATCGACATTAATAACTTCAACTACGGTTCTATCCAAGGCAAAAACATCATCAGACGCGCCCAAAATTCCCAAAAACTTAGGTTCGCCGCCGCTAGGGCCGTTACCTTCGTGACCGATTATCCCATCCAAAATCGTCAAATTCGGGTTAATTGCCCGGGCAGTTTCTACCAGCATTTGACCGAATCTGGCGCTATCTTTGCCAGATTCCATGTGCCACCAAGCTTTCATTTTCCCGGGCACGCAGCCGAACAAATTTTTGACGCCCATTGTCACCGTTAATTGAACGTGAGATTTGAGTTTCGGCAAATTAATCACGACATCCGCTTCCATTGCTTCTTTGCAAATTCGCAGATGATTGAAATCTTCGCTGACAGTTTTGTAGCGTTTTCCTTGAAATTCAACTACTGGCAAATTCAGTTCTTCTAACAGTGGTAAATAACCGTTGGCTTTGGCTACACCCATCGCGCTACCAAAAGCCGGACTGTCCCCTAAAAACGGTTTTCCGCCCGCTTCAATCACCATTTTCGCCACGCAATAAACCAGTTCGGGGCGGGTGACGCATTCTTTGGTAGGGCGAGAACCGGTGAGGAGATTGGGTTTGAGTAAAACCCGATCGCCCGATTTGACAAAAGCCGACATTCCGCCCAAGGGTGCGAGCAAATTTTCTAAGGATTTTTGTAGCTTTTGGCGATCGTATGAATTAGCACGAATTAAACTAACAGAAGACATGATGTTATTGGTTATTGGTTATTGGTTATTGGTTATTTGAGATGGGGCATTAGTAATTGATAATTGGTAATTACAACAAATTACCAATGATTAATCCTCAGATCCAATGCCCCATGCCCCATGCCCCATTATATATTCATCGGCAATCTGCCAGAAGCAGCCCGCTGCATGGTACTAACTCGCTGAGAGTTGGGGAATATTCCTTGACCTTGAAGTTCCGGGATAGCAGGTTTAACTTCCACTTTCACCAACCGGGCAGTGCAGATAAAAACCGTTTGATCGACTAAATGAAAAGTCAACCAAGGTTGATTTAACAAAGTCAGCACTTCGTCTTTAAATTCTTGTGCTGGCATCGGAATAGTAAAGGTTTCTGTGTGACCTTCCACATAATGAAATGTTACTTGAGTTGTGTTCTCTTTATCTTGAGTTAATTTGCCAAAGGAACCTGCGCGCATAAATTTTGCTCCCAAACTTTAGAGTTGAAAAGATCAGACGGTGGTTGAAACCGCCAGAAAGTCAAACGAAGTCCACCTCCGTGGACTGAAGAAAGACGGCGGTTGAAACCGCATCTACACAAACGAAGTCCACCTCCGTGGACTGAAGAAAGACGGCGGTTGAAACCGCATCTACACAAAC
>JAYUGZ010000321.1:0-12068 GCA_043767465.1 Cyanobacteriota bacterium | reverse complement strand
AACGGATGTAACGGATGTAACGGCTCGATATTCAGGGAACAAGGAAGAGGTGTCAACTTAAGACTGAAATCCTCTATTTCTTGCGTTTGTATCGAAGTCTCGATCCCCCTAAATCCCCCTTAAGAAGGGGGACTTTGAGTATTCCGAGTTCTCGTTTTTTTAACAGAAACTGGGTCACTCTTGTCCCCCCCTTATTAAGGGGGGCTAGGGGGGATCTCCGGGTTGAAAAAAATACCCTAAAAGTCGATCAAATTTATGCCGTCGCTGTCTCCGCTGTCTCAACAGCAACAGGAACTTCAGTCAATTCAACCCGATAGTTTTCAATCACTGGATTAGCCAAAAGTTGGTCGCAAACGCGATCAAGTTGTTCGCGCGCGAACGACTCGCCAACCGCAGTCAGCGTCAATTCAACGTACTTTCCGATGCGCACGCCCTCAACATTGTCGTATCCCATGTGTTGCAAACCAGACTGTACGGCAGTGCCAGCGGGATCTAAAACCGAAGGGCGGAGAGTAACATAGATTTGGGCAAGATATTTCTGAGTCACGGGAATGTTGCGATAGGTGATGTGCAAGTTAGCGCCATTGTATTCTACAACCAGGTTGCGTGCGATCGACCTTTGACCCCAAATCCGCGTTTAATACCCTCTTATTCCCCAGTCCGTGAAGGCGGACATCGTATGTGTAGACGCGGTTTCAACCGCGCCCGTCTTCGTTTGTGTAGACGCGGTTTCAACCGCGCCCGTCTTCTGTAGACGAGGATTTGGTATGACTCCCCCAAGTAAGATAGCCTAGAAACAGGGACAAATTTGATTCCAGCAGACTACACAACAAAATTATGAGAACCAACCGCACCCGCAGTCAGGAGCGTATTTTAGACTTGCTCAAGACCTTAAATCGATCGCTCTCAGCGCAAGATATCTACCTAGAACTGCGTAACAGTGACCAAAGCATGGGCTTAGCAACAGTTTACCGTTCCCTCGACAGTTTGAAGCGGGAGGGGTTCGTTCAGGTCAGAACGCTTGCTAGCGGCGAATCTCTCTACGGTGCCGCCCACCAAGACCAACATCACCTAACTTGTCTCGAATGTGGCACGTCGATTACGATCGACGAATGCCCAGTTCATCACCTAGAAAGCCAACTCCAACAATCTCATTCTTTCAAGATTTATTATCACACATTGGAGTTTTTCGGATTGTGCGATCGATGTACCCTCGCTCAAGAATCTTAGAGAAGTCCTGCCGTCATTAGTCAATAGTTCCGCCAAACATCGCAAAGCCCCAGCCAGCAGCCAAAGGATCGCGGGAATCGGGATCATAAAAAGAATAGGTGATACTATTTAGATTCTTAGATTTGAAATTTGAAATTTAAGAATTATCAACGACTTACTCTGCAAGGGTTTGCGACTTGCCAGCCCGATCGCGATTTGTCTTCGCTCTTACTCAAAATCAGAGCTTTAGTAACTTAGATGACAATTTTAGCCGATCGAGACCGGCAGAAACTACAATCTCTAGGGGCCCCAAAGGCAGTTAAGAAATTGATAGGGGCTAAAATCAGTTTATGCTCAAGCTTATGAATTCGGGCTGGCGAATCATATATGTTCAGAATGTTTTTACAGTAAGTATTTCGATATGATCAGTAATTTCTCAGAACCCATTTATTGTCCCAATCTTAGCTGTGCCGAGCCCCGCAATACCTTTGGCCGCCAGCAATGTGCAGCTTGCGAAACCGATTTAATTTATCGATATTTGTGGGTGGTGGGCCCAGCAGCCGAGGAAGTGCCCGCTGGTAGGGTAATCGCCGATCGATATTTTGTGATTGCACCCCAAATCTGGCTTGACAGCCGTCCATCTATCCCTCCGGGCGTCCCCGAACAACTGCCGGATACTATCATGCCTTACCTGCATTTATATCCCCAGCGGCTGCATACGCCCGAAGTATACGGCTTCTGTTCCCTGGGCGAAGCAGCCGAAGCCACAGAAGTGCTGTTGTTAGAAAATGTGCCAGTCAATAATTTCGGTAGCCTAAATCCTTCTATTCTAGAAGCTTGGTCTCAAACAACCGCCACCCGCCAAGTTTATTGGCTGTGGCAAATGCTCCAACTGTGGACGGCGCTTTCAGAACACGGAGTTGCTGCTAGTTTGCTGGTACCGGAAAATTTGCGCGTGGAAGGTTGGCGGGTACGCCTGCTGCAACTGCACCCCGGCAATTTTGTACCGACGCTGAAGGATTTGGGAGACGTGTGGTCGGGTTTGGTGGAATCGGCACAGCCCGAGGTGCAGTCGAAACTCAGCGAGATTTGTGTGTTTATGCGCCGCAGCATGAATTTCGATGCGATCGCCCTGGAACTAAACGATTTACTATTAGAACAAGCTGCTAAATTGCCCCTGCACTTAGAAGTAGTCGGCATCACCGATACCGGGCCGCAGCGCTCCCAAAATGAAGATAGTTGCTATCCGACTGCTGCTGATTTTCAATCAAGCAAAACTTCAGGGAACGACCAACTAATTCCTTACTTGACAATGGTTTGCGACGGGGTTGGAGGCCACGAAGGTGGAGAAGTTGCCAGTCAATTAGCCGTGCATTCCCTGAAAGCTTTAATCCAAAATTTGCTCGCAGAAATCGCTGAACAACAAGAGTTGATGACGCCACAAATGGTGACCGAGCAACTCGAAGAAATAGTCAGAGTTGTGAATAATGTGATTTCTGCTCAAAATAACGAGCAGGGAAAAGAGTTGCGCCAGCGGATGGGGACGACTTTGGTGATGGCCCTCCAGTTGCCTCAAAAAGTGAAAGTTTCCGAGGATTTGCCGTCGAATAACGGCCACGAACTTTATTTAGTTAATGTTGGAGACAGCCGCGCTTATTGGATTGGCAAAAATTACTGTCAGCGACTGACTGTGGACGACGATGTAGCGTCCAGGGAAGTGCACTTAGGACACAGTTTATACTGGGAGACTCAATTGCGATCGGATGCAGGAGCCCTGACTCAAGCTTTGGGCACCCGGGACGGCGATTTTCTGCGCCCGACGATTCAGCGATTTATCCTCGAAGAGGAAGGCTTGCTGTTGCTGTGTTCAGACGGTTTGAGCGATAACGACTGGGTAGAACAATCTTGGGAGAATTACGGCCCAGAGGTACTTGAAGGCAAAATGTCCTTGGAAGCCGCTGCTCAATCTTGGATTCGCCTCGCCAATGAGAAAAACGGTTACGATAACACCTCTGTGGTGGTGACTTACTGTCGGATGTCGCCGGAGAGATTGGTTTTGTTCGATACGGCTGGTGCGTCAGCGCCGGTGTCAGCAGCGCCGATGTCAGCAGCGTCGGTGTCGCTGCCGATGTCACCGTCTGTGTCAGGGTCGGCATCCCTCCAGAAGACCGGGAGGATGCCAGAATCTCAGCTTTCTGAATCGTCCAAACAGTTGCTGTACCCTGAAACTGCCCCCGCCCCGGAACAAGTTCAAAAACAGAAATCCAAGCGTTGGCTGCCTTTGCTGGGGCTGTTGGTGCTGATGTCAGCCTTCGTCGGTTTAGGTTTGTGGGTGCGCAGTCTCCAAAGCCCGCAGCCGGAGCCGGAACAACTTCCGCCACCGCCGGAAACTCCCGCCCCAACTCCTGCCGATATTCCCTCGCCCGGTGCCGATATTCCTTCGCCCGCTGCCCAGAGTCCCTCGCCATCCCCACAACCAACTACTTCGGAGAGTCCCGCGCCGTCGCCAGAATCGACTCCTGCGGAAATTCCCTCGCCCGGAGTCGAGAGTCCCTCGCCATCACCCCAGTAAAGGAGGGCGAATTCAGCAGGAGGTTTCAAAAAATGCAGAGACTTTCCGGCGGCACGGCGACTCGAATGCTGTCGCCCACTTTGTGCCGCTGCAAGTCATCTCTGTGCAAGTTTTGTCGGCGAAGGGCGATCGAGCTTTTAGCAGTCAGGCGCACCGTATAGCGCGTGTCAGTGCCAATATAAATCGCCTCTTCTACTATTCCCGGCCAGCTATTTTCAACATCATAATTAGCCGGATAAATAGTAGCTTTTTCTGGCCGCAACATCAGCGTCACAACTTTCCCAGCGGGCAAATCTTCTGCTGTCGCAACTAACACAGGCAACTGCTGGTCAACCAACACTATTATTTGACCGGGTTGCTTTTCTACTACTCGCCCAGTTAAAAAATTGCTGTCGCCAATAAAATCCGCAACAAACCGCGTTTTCGGATATTCATAAATATCAACAGGCGTCCCGACTTGTTGCAGCTTTCCTCCCTCCATCACTGCAATTCTGTCCGACATTGTGAGTGCTTCTTCCTGATCGTGAGTCACATAAATAAACGTAATTCCCAATTGGCGCTGCATTTTTTTTAATTCTAACTGCATCTCTTTGCGCAATTTTAAATCCAGCGCTCCTAGGGGCTCGTCCAACAGCAAAACAGACGGCTCTTTGACCAACGCCCTCGCCAGCGCTACTCGCTGCTGCTGTCCTCCTGACAGTTGGCGGGGATAGCGTTTTTCTACATCTGTTAACTGTACTAATGCTAAAACTCCCGCCACGCGATCGCCAATTGTTTGCTGAGGCAAATTCTCCATTTCCAACCCAAATGCAACATTTTGTGCTACCGTCATGTGCGGAAATAAAGCATAGTTTTGAAATACCGTATTCACTGGGCGGTGAAATGGCAGGCGATTTTGCATCGGTTGGCCGTGAAGATAAATTTCGCCCACTGTGGGCATTTCAAAACCCGCGATCATTCGCAAAGTTGTAGTTTTGCCGCAGCCGGAAGGGCCCAGCAAAGAAAAGAATTCGCGATCTTTAATTTGCAGGTTAAGGTTGTCTACAGCTAAGAAATCTTGACTGCGGGCACTTTTAAATACTTTAGAAATGTCTAAAACTTCGACGGCGTGCATTATTATCTATCCTGATAGGGTGTTGTGCATTTGAATTTAATTTTTAGGGGCGGGCTAGAAGCCCACACCACAAGAGTTTCACGAACTAAAAATTGTGAAATTAGATGCGCACTAAGCTGTTGGAAATTTAAACTGGTTGTCAATAAATAATCAAACTATTTGTTGTGGGGTGGGCTTCTAGCCTGCCCCAAATCTGCAATTTAAACGTGAAAAAGCTTACTTTCCTGCCCCTGCTTTAACTTCCGTCGAAGCTCGATCGTACAATGCGGTTGCTTTCCCAACATCCTGCAAGAATTTCAGTTTGCCAAACACCTCAGCAGGTGGGTAAATTTGGGGATTTTTCAAATCTTTAGCGTCAATTAAACCTTTATCAATTGCTGCTTTATTCGGCGAGCCATAGTGGGTAAAATTAGAAATTGTCGCACCAACTTCAGGCTGCAAAACAAAGTTAATAAATTTTTCAGCTAACTCTTTGTGCGGCGCACCTTTCGGAATTGCCATGTTGTCAGAAAAGACTATTGTGCCTTCTTTGGGAATAGCGTAACGGAGATTTGGATTCTCTTTCATTACCTGAAAAATATCACCGCTCCATTCCATTGTCAGATTTACTTCTCCTTGATCGAGCAGAGTTTGACCAGTGTCGGGGACAAAAGCGGCAATGATATTTTTATTTTTAATCAGCAAATCGCGGGCTTTGTTAATTTCTTCGGGATTAGTTGTATTTGGGTCAAATCCTAAATACATTAAAACCGCTGCAAAAGTATATCTCGCATCATCTTGCCATGCTATTTTTCCGGTATATTTAGGATCGAACATCGCCGCCCAACTGTTGATTTCGCTCTTGGTTGCTTTGATGTTGTAGCCAATTCCCATGGTTCCCCACTGATAAGGCAATGAATATTTATTTCCCTGGTCAAATGTTTGGTTGAGCCATCTGGAATCGAGATTTTTTTTGTGAGGAATTTTTGCTAAATCTAACGGCTCAAGTATATTATCGGCTGCCATGATTTTCACCATGTAATCTGCGGGAAATATTACATCATAACCGGGATTTCCCTGTTTGAGTTTGGCGTAAAGTGCGTCGCTGTTCTCGAAAGTGTCGTATTGAATTTTAACATTGTTTTCTTTCTCGAATTGGGCGATCGCCTCTGGGGCGATATAACTTGCATAATTGTAAATGCTGAGGACTTGCTGCTGGTTTCCACCTGTGCGGCTACAGCCGAAAGCCATTGTTGCACTGATCACAAACAAAAGTAGGAAAGTCAGGAGGCGTTTCATGAGTTTTGTTAGTTGTAGGCGAAATCAATTATGACACAAAAAGCAATTGTCTCAACTTTTTTGAACTTTGAGGGAGGACACAACCAGCAACAAGGAAGCCAACAACATCAAAGTTGAAATGGCATTAATCGCTGGCGTCACTGCAAATTTTATCATGCCATAAACCAAGAGCGGCAGAGTCATCGAACCGACGCCTGTGGTAAAGAATGTCACGACAAAATCGTCTAGCGACAGAGTAAAAGCCAGCAGTGCCGCGCTAAAAATAGCGGGCCAAATTAGAGGGAAAGTGATGCGCCAAAAAGTCCGCCATTCGTTGGCACCCAAGTCAAAAGCTGCTTGTTCTAATTGAGGATCGAGTTCCGCCAAACGCGCCCTGACAGTAATCGTCACAAAGGAAATATTAAAGACAACGTGACCGATAATTACTGTAGGTAAGCCGAGATTGAGGCGGATTCCCGTGAGATTTTCTACGATCCGAAATGCGAGGGTGAAGAAAACTAGCAGCGAAATGCCGATCGTAATTTCGGGCATAATAATCGGCAAAAACAGTAAAGCTTCTACTGCTTTGCGTCCCGGAAAATGAAAGCGTTCCAGGGCTAGCGCTAGCATTGTACCGAAAATTGTCGCCAGTACAGTTGAAATAGCTGCAATTAGCAAGCTGTTGTTGAGTGCTGGCAAAATTCCGGCACTGCTGCTGGTAGCAAGAGTCGCACCTGCATTGCTAAACAAGCTGCCGTACCAATCGAGGGTAAAACCGCGCCAGACGGCGTTAAATTTGGAAGCGTTGAAGGAGTAAACAATCAGGATCAGGATGGGCAAGTAAAGAAAGGCAAATGCTAGCGTAGCTTGTACCCAAAGCCACTGTTTGCCGATCGCCCGCACGAGCAAATCTAGTTTTATTTTAGTCATTAGTCAATAGTCATTGGGTATTGGCCAAACAGGTCATGGGCCAAACAGGTCATTGGGCATTGGGCATTTGCGTGTTTTACCCTAAATGTATGGTGCTTATGGGCGCACCTAGCGCTTATTGAGTTTCATCAGAGACGCGGAAGTAAATTAAAACAGGAATCAATATGATTACCGTCAACAGCATAGAAAGCGCCGAACCAAAAGGCCAATCACGGGATTTCATAAACTGATTTTGAATCAAATTTCCCACCATAATTGTTTTAGAACCGCCCAATATATCTGGTGTAATGAAAGCGCCGACTGCGGGAACAAAAACTAGAATTGAACCTGCAACAATGCCGCGAGTTGTCAATGGCAAAAAAACGCGAAAAAAAGTTCTAATATCATTTGCTCCTAAATCTTGAGCAGCTTCAACTAATGAAAAATTGAAGCGTTCTATGCTAGAATATAAAGGCAGAACCATGAAAGGTAAATAGCCGTAAATCAAACCGATCGCCACAGCGAAAGGCGTAAACAGCAAGTTTAACGGTTCGCTAATCATATGCAGGCTTTGCAGGGCTGTGTTGACTACTCCTTCGCTGCGCAGCAGAATGATCCAGGCGTAGGTTCTTACTAAAAAATTAGTCCAAAATGGAATAATTACCAGCAAAAGCAAGGCATTTCGCCAGCGGGGAGGACGGGTGGCGATGAAAAATGCTAGGGGATAGCCGACTAACAAACAAGCGGCGGTTGTCAAAAAAGCTAAAAAGAGCGATCGCCCGATTACGCCTAAAAAAAGTCCGCTGAACAAACGCTGGTAGTTGCTGAGAGTAAATATCCAAGTAACGCCGCCGTAAGTACCGCGTTCTAAGAAACTGTACAAAAGTACAATTAGCACCGGCAAAATGAAGAAAACTATCAACCATGCGCTGGCGGGAAATAATAGCAGCAACAGGCTATACAATTTTCGATGTTCGATGTTCGATGTTCGATTTGGAAAGAGCGATTTCATCAGGGTGTCTGGCTACCCGCGCGTATAGAACTAATAATCCCACACATTTTATATCAAATCCGCAGGTCAAGCCGCAGCATTTATTTAGGGATAGAATTCTGGCTTTTGGGTTCGGGTGATGGTAGCTGGCGGTTTAAGTCAACATTCAAGTTTTCGCGGCGGAATTGGAAGCGGAAAACTACTTTGCGATCGCCCGCTGCATTTTGATTCGGATTCGCATCTAATTCTCCCCGTCCCGAAACTAATACTTTCTGCTGCAATTCTGCTTTTTTAGGAAAATTCACCTCATCGGAAAACATATAATTAGAAACAGCTAAAGCCCTGCGCAAACTCAGTTCCAGATTTTTTGGTTCAGAACCTGCGGAACTGGTATGTCCTTCGATGACAACGCGAGCAATTTGTTTTTCAAACTGTTTGTTAGCAAAAAGCACTTGGCTGTAAATGGGAATGAAGGCTTGCAAAAAATTTTTGCCTTCGGGTTTGAGGACGGAACTGTTATTATCAAACAAAATGCGATCGCGAATGCTGACATCTCCAGTTCCGGGGTCAACCGTAAAAATATCTTTGTTTCCAACTTTCCCCTCTAAAGCATTCACAATAATCTGCGGCAGTCCTGCAAATGCCTGTTGATATTGCTGCAATTCTTGCCGCAGTTTGTCCGCCTGAAGGATTTTTTCATCCAGCAGTTTCACCTTTTCGCTGAGTTGAATTTGCACGGTGATGAACAAAAGGGCGAACAACATCAGCAAGCCGGACATTAAATCGCCGATCGACAGCAAGACGCTGGAATCTTCCTCTTCTTCTGTTTCTGGTGCATTGTCTAAATCTGATAAATCTCTCATTGCTGTTATTAGTTGTTAGTTGTTTTATTTTTGGCAGTATAGCTAATTTGTCAATAACAATCTTCTTACCCTGTTTGGGCAGTTTTGGTTATAACAAACCTAGCGTGTGGAATCTTGGTCAAATTATTATACAAGAGTTATATTTTTTCCAAATTTCTAAAGCCTTATCCTCGTCTTTGTGATACCCACGACTATCTATATAATAAGCCTGTTCGTAACAATCTGCTACGGTCAGCATCATCGTAACCAGACTGTCATATTTTATAATCGTGTCATCTGCACCTCCCTTAAAATCTCTAAAAATTATTGGAAAGTAATTACGACCTTCATCAAATACCAAGTCACCCTCTCGGCAGTCAGAGCCAATAAATATTGTCAAGGCTTTTCCCTTTTTCCGTCTCAGAGATTCTGAAACTGCAACTTGTAATGGGGAAAAGCCAAAAGCCATAAAAAATCCCCATCCCTGACCTACATCGAAGAGCCAATCAAAGCCAACTATTGAATCATAGTTTTTAGTTCCATTTCCCCATTTATATAGTTCATAAACTTCTGGGGATAATTGCCTGCCTAAATTTTGAGTAATTTCTTCAATTGCCGTTGAAGATAAACCTGGTTTGACTAAAGGAGAATTATTTTTTTGAGTTATAGGGCGTGGCCACCATCCTTTTGTGGCTTCTGGATGTTCGCGGATTTGTTGGTGCAACCAACCAACTATTCTATCTAAAGATTCTGTTAAATCTGACATATAATTATTGCTGTGGACTCTTTGATGTATTCTGCTATTTTACATTACACTCGAGAAGAAAAAAACAAAAAAATATTATGCTCTACAGTCAGTTTAGCATCGACAAGGTGAAGCGAGATTTTCACCTGACAATAATTGAGGGAATCAGATTTTTCCCGGACTCTGTTGAGCCGATCGCACCGAGTCCCAAACTACTAGCGATTTTAGAAGATGTACCTTGGGCGATCGCTGTAGACACCGAAAAGGCTCGCTCTGAAGTCATTATTAATCCCGTCTTGCTGGAAGTGCGGCGCACCCTCAACCGTCAAATCAGCGTGTTTTCGGGCGAAGAATTTAATATCGATCCAAGTGTGGGACTAAACGGAGTTTGTGATTTTCTGATTAGCCGTTCTCCCGAACAACTAACGGTGGAAGCACCAGCAATTGTTGTGGTTGAAGCCAAGAAATCTGACTTAAAATCTGGGCTGGGACAGTGCATTGCAGAAATGCTGGCTGTAGAGCTATTTAATCAGGCAAAAGAGCAACCGCTTGGTGCTGTCTACGGTTGCGTTACCAGCGGGACTCAATGGCGGTTTTTGAAGTTGGAGGGACAAATAGTAACGATCGACCTAACCGACTATCCGCTACCTCCTGTCGAGCATATTTTGAGCTTGTTAGTGTGGATGGTGAAAGATGCTTGATTGCAGAATATCAAGCCATTACAAATTCTGCAAATCAGTCCCTAGGGTTTCTTCGTTCCCAAATTATCAGCAGCAGCCACCAAATAATGAGCAACCTGCATCAAACCGTCCGAACTTTCTTGCAATCCCGTGCACACTTTCGCCATCGAAGTATCCGCTTCTTCAAAAAACTTGTGCTGCGATGACGTGGTTATTTCTAAATAGCCAATTAATTGATTGTTGCCCAACTCCAGCGCGCGATCGAACTGATTTGTCATGTTTTGATAGGCACTTTCAACCCGCTGCACTTGTGCTTGTTCCGCTTGCAAAGCTGCGTTTAATTGATTCACCAAATTTGTATAAGTAGTTTGCAGCCTTTCCCCTTCTGTATTGAACTGATTCGCCATTTTTTCATAAACACTTTCTACCCGCAGCACTTCTTGTCCGGTGATCTTTGCTAATTCCTGCAACTGTGCCAAACGCTGGCTGGAATTCAAGCCCACAGAATTAGCAAACTGACTGACTTCTGAGGCTGTTGTCAAAATTTGGCTCATGCTTTGGTCAACTTGCTGCGACATTAATTTGCGCTTCTCCGATTCTTCTTGAAAAACTTTTTGCAAACCGAGTACAACCTGTGCTAAACCTTTTTGCTGTTTGCCTAAAGTACCTTCTAATAAATTGTTTTGTTGGGTAAAGAATTGCTGGAGAGAGGATTGATACGTTACCCGGAAGTTGTCTAATTCTTCCTGAACTGTGACTCGGGTATTTTGCAGCATTGAGTCAACATTTTGCAAGCTACCTACCAGATTTTCTCTGGCTTTATCCATCAATTCCGAAGCTTCGTCGCCTACTACTTTGAGCGTGTCTGACTGAGTTTGAAAAGCTGTATGCGTGGCATTTAAAATATTTGTCATCCGGGCTTCCACACCTTGCAGCATTTCTTTTTCTTGTTCGGCTTGAGTGTGGAGAGATGCTTGCAAGTTGTCCTGAATTCCTCTAAAGGTGTTGGCGGCTTCTTGGGCGCTTTCTTGAAAGGCTGTTCTTTGCGCTTTCATGCCTTCAATGCTTTCTCCAACTCCCGATCGTATTTCGGTGGCCATTTCCTGCAAAACGCTGTGGGTGTCGGTTTGAAACTGTCCTAAAATCTGCTGCAAGTTGTTGGCAAATTCCTGCAACTGCACTAAGGTATCTTGCTGGAAAGTTTGAATTGTCAGGATAGATTGTGCTAAACTAGAAGATATGCCGCCTAATTCGTTCTTGAGTTCTCTGACAGCTTCCGATGCTTCTTGAGTTAACTGAGCACTTTGATCTAATCGCCCAACTACGGGTTCAATTACTTCGGTGCGGAGTCCTGAAAGTAGGTTGTTTAATATCTCTTCGCCTTGGTCGGCTTTAATCTGTTTGAGGAGGGATAATTCTTGGCGAATGTCTTGGAAAACTGGGGTCATTGCTAAACCGATTTGCTGTCCGAGATCCTGAGAGTTGACATTGCTTTGCGCCTCGACTATTTGAGCAAATCCGGTTCTCATTGTCTCGGTTGCAAGGGCGATCGCACTTTCAGCATCGCCGCTAGAATTAGCGCGGGAAAAGATTTGTTCCGGCGTTTGCAATTTCGCGATTTTGTCTAATTTGTTCCGCAAATTGGATAGGTTAGCAACGCGCGCGCGATCGCCCCAAGCCAACACGATCGTAAATATGCTAGAAGATCCCAAACCCATCAAAGAAGTCGAAAACGCCGTTTTCATCCCC
>JAYUGZ010000320.1:0-1894 GCA_043767465.1 Cyanobacteriota bacterium | reverse complement strand
AATACAACTCCCCTACTTATGGGTATTTTGACTTTGCGCTCGATCGCACCGATAATGCAAAAACACCTCACCTCCCACCTGTTTAACCGTCAAAAGCTCCAATTTCGGCGCTAAATCCGCTAAAAAACCCTTTCCCTCCACAGGTGTCGGTGCATCCACGCCGCCCAAAATTAACGGGCACACCGTCAGCCAGAGCTCGTCTATCAAGCCCGCAGCGAGCACAGACGCGACGAGTTTTCCGCCTCCCAAAATTGCCAAACGTTTGATTCCGAGGGTTTCTAGCTGCTGAAACGCATCAATCCAATCGATTTCTCCCTCGATGGTGTTGGTTGTTAAAGTGCGATCGAACTTACTGTCTTGCGTCGGAGATGGAGACGGCAGTGCCGTGTCCCTACAGTCTGCCATCGGGTAGGGAGACGGCAATGCCGTGTCCTCTTCTGTCGTGTCTCCGTCTTGCCCAGTTAACAACCAGCGGGGAACTGGTTGCTGGAAAAATCGCCAGTTGGGGTCAAATTGGCGCGATCGCGAACAGACAATTTGCACCGGTTGTGGGGGCTTTCCTTGCTCTTCCCTCTGTTTGACCAAATCCGGCGAAATCACTCTCATAGTGGTTCCATAGGCGCGTAAAGTGCCGTTTCCGAAGAGAACTGCGTCACTGTTGGCGACTTGTTGTTCGAGGTGGGATTTGTCGTTAGCAGAACCGAATCTGGCGGCGGTGAGGGCGGTATCTGTAATTTTGCCATCGGCACTCATCGCGAGTATTACTGTTGTGTGAATCATTCGATAACTTTCCGCATAATACAAGCAACATTCCCATAGCTTTCACCCGTCAGCCCTTCGAGAGTTTCATGTTGAATATCTTCATCTTGACCGAGTTTGCTCGTCCATTTTCCATTAGGTAACTGTCTAGCAGCGTGTGTCGGTTTTCCCGCAGAATCAGCGTAGATGGCTATCTTTTGAAATACCGGTTCTAAATTCGGGCGATCGCAAACTTGATAACCTATAGTTTGATAAGCTTGAATGAAAGCATTTATCGTTACTTCTCGCGGTACTCCCCCAGGCCAATAATCAATATTTTGTGAATCCGGCCACCACCATCTTTCGTGATCTTCTGCCGCCCAAGCGATACAATTATAATCGATTGTATCGGGGCTAGTGATTTCATAACCTGTACTTGACAAGTTAGGAAAATCCCGTTCTATCCAAACTTTTACCCTAGCGATCCAGGCTTCATTTCCTACCATTTGTAACCTTTTTCTCGACCCCAGTTTAACCAAGCTGCAATCATTTCCTTGGTTTTCCCGCGTTGTTCGGGCGTTACTGGTTCTTCGCGGCTAATGGATTTGAGCGCCCAAAACCAGCGCCCCGAATTGTTTTCCAATTCTCGCAACAATAACGGAATCACATCGCTGCCCATGCCAATAATTTGCTGATAGGCTGGGTGTACTGACATTTGTTCGGTGGATGAAATGCCGCGAGTTTCACTTTTCCATTGTTCGACTAAGGAGTGAAAAGTTGTTTCTAATTCTGTTTTTTGGTTTGTACGGGCGATCGCACTTTCTTGAGATAAGGATAATTGCTCAATAAATTCAAATACTTGTTGGAGTTGTTCTCGATCGCACTTTTCTAATTCTTGTTGGATTAACTCTCTCATGACAGTCATTTTTGTTGTCAAGTTTTCTGTATTATAGCCCGATCGCCCATTCACACAAAAATGCGATCGCCCATCCACACAAAAACCAGATCGCCCATCAATCCAAAAACCAGATCGCCCATCAATCCAAAAACCCGATCACACATTTCTCTTAAATGCGATCGCCCTGAAACCGACCGAAAATTTGTCTGCTTTGTGGCACAGTCCGCCGGGGGTTTAAACCCCCGTCTCATAGCTAAA
>JAYUGZ010000319.1:0-1896 GCA_043767465.1 Cyanobacteriota bacterium | reverse complement strand
TGACACTCCCGCGACTCAACCAGACTATATCTGTCTGGAGAGATTTTTAATAGGAATTGCGAGCTGTGTCAGTTGAATTTGAATTATACTATATTTTCTGAATCTATGCCATATTCAACTTAACAAAATCAACTACCGATTCTAATCCTTCCTTCGTTTTGAGATTAGTAAAAACAAAAGGTTTTTCCCCGCGCATCTTTTTCGTATCCCGTTCCATCACGCCCAAATCTGCTCCCACAAAAGGCGCGAGGTCTATTTTATTAATCACCAACAAATCAGATTTAGTAATTCCTGGCCCGCCTTTGCGCGGAATTTTATCCCCCGCAGCGACATCGATTACGTAAATTGTCAAATCTACTAATTCCGGGCTAAAAGTTGCCGCCAAATTATCGCCACCACTTTCCACAAAGACTAAATCTAAATCAGTAAATTTGTGTTCTAACTCTTCTATAGCTACTAAGTTGATCGAAGCATCTTCGCGGATGGCTGTGTGGGGACAGCCTCCCGTTTCTACGCCCAAAATTCGATCGCTCTCCAAAGCTTGACTCCGCACCAAAAACTGTGCATCTTCCTGAGTATAGATATCATTAGTCACCACAGCAATCTGGTACTGCTGTCGCAGCGACTTGCACAAAGCATCAAGTAAAGCAGTTTTCCCCGAACCAACCGGGCCCGCAATTCCTACACGAAAAGCACTCATAATTATTTTGGTAATTGGTAATTGGTAATTGGTAATAGTTTCTTTTTCTTCCTTATTGCATCCGTTACATCCGCTACATCCGTTACAAAATCCGCTGCCGAACTTCCTTATTCTATCCGTTACATCCGTTACAAAATCCGCTGCCGAACTTTCTTCTTCCATCCATCCGTTACATCCGTTACAAAATCTGTTACAAAATCCGCTGCCGAACTTCTTCCTATCTTTAACTGCGAAACAATCGACTGTACTGAGTTTCGTGCGCCATGCTAGCTAGCGCCAATCCCCAACTGCAACTAGCAATATCATCATCTTCTAATTTTAAAACTTCTTGGGCCGTACAACTGATTTGTGAGTGCAAGTCTAGCAGTAATTGTTGACCGGCTGTTTGGCCCAGGGGAATCAGTTTCACGCCCGCACTCGCCAAATTTGCAGCCCAACTGTACAAATATCCTAAAATAGCGGCTTCCTCTTCAATCTGCCAGGAAGCGGCGGCAATCCCAAAGCCGATCGCAAAATTGCACGGATTCTCCCCAGATGTCGCAAATTCTTGTACGATTGTCTTTAATCGATCGGGTATGGGCGATCGCAAATCCAGCAGCAACCTGACCAAAGTCCGCCCCATTTGCCAACTTTGCAACCGCAACTCTTCAGTTTCCTTAGCAGCAGTCGCCCAAGCATTCCAGTAACCCAAAGCCGTCAAATCCCCAATCTTCGCGGCCCTCAAAGCCCGTACCGCCACCGCTGCTTCTACTCGCACCGCCCCGAATTCCAGGGAATCTTGCAACCAATTTCTCAAACTAATCTCATTGTCGATCGTACCCGCTTCTACCAGACTTTCGATTCCCTCAGAATAACTATAAGCTCCCACAGGTGCAAAAGCTAGCTGCAATAAACATAAAAGTTGATTGTTCACTGTGGATTGTTGACTGTTGACTGTTGACTGTTGTTATTTGTTATTTGTTGGTTCCAATTCCCAATTCCCCATTCCCAATTCCCCATTCCCAATTCCCCATGCCCAATTCCCAATTCCCAATTCCCAATTCCCAATTCCCAATTCCCAATTCCCAATTCCCCATTCCCAATTCCCCATTCCCCATTCCCCATTCCCCATTCCCCATTCCCCATTCCCCATTCCCAATTCCCCATTCCCCATTCCCCATTCCCCATTCCCCATTCCCCATTCCCAATTCCCCATT
>JAYUGZ010000318.1:0-1897 GCA_043767465.1 Cyanobacteriota bacterium | reverse complement strand
CATATTTATCTTTTCTTAGTCGGCGGAGGCCGACTTTGTTTGTGTAGAAGCGGTTTCAACCGCCGAATTATCTTGGTGTAAGCAAAATTAGCTGTTTTGACAAGATCGATCGCACTTCATCCAATCCCACCTCAACATCCGCCAAAATTTCCCCCACTGTCTTCCCACCACCTTGTAGGGGCGGTGCCCCCGTGCCCGCCCTGTCTGGGGGGGGTGCACAAGCTTGCAGAAACTCAAACTCGGTACTTGACAAATTGACCAATTGGTAGTTGCAATCAAACACTTGTTGACTCGGCCAACCGTGCATACAAACACTCAACTCTGGAATTGCCGCCAAAAGTGCTTTATCGTCCGACCAATCAATCTTATTAACAGGCTTTTTACCCAAGAAAAACTCGTAATGAGTGATTTCCGTATCCAACAATTCAATTAATCGATAAAGCTCCCGTTCCGTCAAACCCTGAGCTCTTTCGATCAACTCCGGTGCTTTAGCCAAAAGTCTTTCTAATTGCCAATATCCCGGATTTGAAAAACCGATAAATTCCAATCCCGAAGCATCAATTAACTCGAACAAAGTCTCAATATTGTAGTCAATTTCCTGCGGGTGAACGTACATATCAGCAAAACATTCGTCTCGCTGATTTTCTCCCGCCCAACGCTGTTTTTCGTACTTGACAAGTCGGTTGGTTTCTGGTAGGGAGGCAAAGATTTGACGACCGACTTTCACACCATCGGGATAGTCGCCTTTTTTGTTGCCTTGGATAAGTCCGATCGCCCTTTGCATCAATTGAATTTCCCAGCGACCCAATTCAGCATAAACAAAAATGTGCATCAATCCACCAGGAGCCAACTTCGCCGCCAGTGCTTGAATGCCACGAATCGGATCGGGCAAATGATGCAGCACGCCGACGCAGTTGATCAAATCGAACTCGCCTTCCAACTGATCGGCATCGTACAAGCTGAGATGACGAAAATCCGCTTCTCGCGCACCCGATCGCCGACAGCGTTCTTGTGCTACCTTCAAAGCACCGGAACTAAGGTCGATCGCCGTCACCGACGCTTCAGGATTCAAGTGAATCAGATAATCCGTACTCGAACCCGTGCCACAGCCAGCATCCAAAATCCGAACATCCAGTTTTGGCGGCTTTTGGCCTGTGCAAAAATTGTAAGCATCCGGCCAACTCCAGCGCCAGTTGTAGCCTGGGGGCGGTTCGTCGGACAAGGGATCGGGCGGGAAAGGGAAAGTATCGTAAAGCCGCCGCACGGCAGCGCTGATATCGGGCGTAGTATCCATAGGTAAGGTAGTAGTGCGTGAGTTTTGAGATTGCCACGAGCTCCGACAAAACGGCGCTAAGCGGTGCACTCCTATTGCTTCAAGGCGAGTCAATCTAAAATCTAAAATCTAAAATCTAAAATCGACTGACAGCTTCCGCGTAATAAAACTTATCATTTTTTCTCATATACGCTCTCTTAAATCTATACAATAAATCTCGGCAGGCTTTTTAACAAACAAGGACTGTCAATCGTCCACCGCTGAGCTTTCGGGTAAAGCGGAGTCGTCTTTTAGCAGAAAGTAAAAAGCCTAGAAAAAGGCAGAAGAAAATTTTGAATTTTCTTTTTCCTTAATTGACGGCACTTGCTGCGATTGTCCCAGGAGTAAGCTCTCCTGCCTTTGTATTTTTTCCAGGAGTGTACGGGCGAAGCAAGCGCGGAGGGATGACCCAGTGGCTGTCTTCGGGTCGGACATTTCCCGGCAGGATGAAAGATGAAACCAAAACATTTTAATCTAAGAAAGTAAGCGCTTGAACCTCATGACAGGTGAAGGCAAAAAGTAAACAAAGCAAACATACCTAATTTTACCTGCATCAGAAGGCAAGGTTAGTCTGGGTAAATGCTG
>JAYUGZ010000317.1:0-1899 GCA_043767465.1 Cyanobacteriota bacterium | reverse complement strand
AATAATTTTCCAACTCATCAGAATAGATACCGATGCCGAACATTTAGCAAAACTTGCCTAAATTGGAGCATATACTCATTGCGATCCTACTACTGTAGTAGCCTAAGAGATCGATCGACAATATCAACAACTTCAATCCCAATCGATCGCAGGTGGAGTTGAAGACTTATTCTGGAGTCGAGCTGCTGATATGGTTCAGTTAAGTCAGTAATTTGTGCCAATAGTCCGCGACGGCGGACTTTGATTGTGTAGCTGCGGTTTCAACCGCCAGCTAACAACAACCGTATTGACTAATCTCCCACCATCTGATTTTCTTGACGTAGATAAGCTTCGATAAACTCATCGATTTCGCCATTCATCACATCAGTAACGGCAGTTGTTTCGACACTGGTGCGAAGATCTTTGACCATTTGATAGGGATGGAAAACATAGTTACGGATTTGCATCCCCCAGGCTGCTTCCACCATATCGCCGCGAATTTCGGCGATTTCTTTGGCTTTTTGTTCTTGGGCGATAATTAGTAACTTCGCTTTGAGAATGACTAGAGCTTTCTCTTTGTTCTGAAGTTGACTGCGTTCCTGAGTACAGCGCACAGCGACCCCTGTCGGCTTGTGGACGATGCGAACGGCTGTTTCTACCTTGTTGACGTTTTGCCCGCCTTTACCGCCCGCACGAGTGGTAGTTATCTCCAAATCTGTGTCGGGGATATCTAGTTGAACGGAGTTGTCAATCAGGGGCATGATTTCGACTCCAGCAAAACTAGTTTGCCGTTTGTCGTTGGCATTAAATGGCGAAATTCTGACTAGACGATGGGTGCCTTTTTCACTGCGAAGATAACCATAGGCATACTTACCTTCGATTTCGATGGTGACGGATTTTAGTCCGGCTTCTTCTCCTTCGGAGATTTCGGCAAGTTGGACTTTATAATTGTGACTCTCCGCCCAACGGGTATACATCCGCAGGAGCATTTCGGCCCAATCCTGGGCATCCGTCCCCCCAGCACCAGCATTGATTGTAAGTACCGCGCCCTTGGCATCATAAGTCCCCGATAATAGTTGTTCCAATTCCCATCGATCGAGTTCTAAACTGACTCGATCGAGGCTTCTTCTCGCTTCTTGGAGCAATCCGTCATCCGGCTCCATTTCGATCAGTTCTAGGACGGTTTTCGCGTCTTCTACTCCACTCTGCCACTGCTGAAATTGCTCTAGATGAGATTTAAACTCATTCATCTCTTGCATCGTCGCCTGTGCCACATTTTGGTCGCCCCAAAACTCCGGCTGGGCGGCTATCTGCTCCAAATCTTGAATCTTGGCTGTCAGTGCAGGTACGTCAAAGATAGTCCTGGGTTTTCCCCAGGCGATCGGTTAATGTCTGAATATCGCGTTTAATATCTACAGGGTCTAGCATGGGTCAGAGGACGGGGGGACTGGGGGACTGAGATACGTTCACTGAGCGTAGCCGAAGTGAGCGTAGCCGAAGTGAGCGTAGCCGAAGTGAGCGTAACTTCTAACAAACCAATATTTTAGTAGTAACTCGTAGGGTGGGCACTGCCCACCATCTAAGTTTAGCCCACCATCTAGGTTTGGAGCATTTGAGATCGAAATCGATCGTCACAAATAAATAGGTAGGTGCAATTATGTACTTAATAGATAATGTCTGAAATCTAGCTGGTGGGCAGTGACCACCCTACATGGCTGGGTTTGGAGCATGTTCGATCGAAATCGATCGGTATAAATAAATGAGTGGGTGCAATTACTCACCTCTTGCACCAGTTATTAGAATTACTAATTCTTCAACCCTTGGGTACCCACAAGAGGTACCCCTACAGGTTACTGGTGTGAGCCACTACATGGCTTTAATCCAAAATCCTAAATCCTAAAGGTCTCTTGCAAATTCCTG
>JAYUGZ010000316.1:0-1902 GCA_043767465.1 Cyanobacteriota bacterium | reverse complement strand
CAGGATTTATATGCTCTTTTTTTAGCCATTTTTTAATAACTTTATGTTTACCAAAAATTGAACCAGAATAAATAAATGTAAAAGTATCTTGCAAACCGTTAATTTCCAGCGATGCTAAGACATTTTCTCTTAAGTTAGAGGTGATGATACCCAGTTGAAATCCCTGTTTTTTTAACTCCAGCAAAACTTCTTTAATCCCAGGGAATAACTGAATATTGGGAATTTCACTGCGTAACTCTGCTTTCAAGTTTCTAATTAACAGCGGGAATTTGAAGATGGAAATTCCTGAATATCTCAGGATTTGCCAAGAAGTTAAATTGCTCAGTTGAGCGAGTTCCTCTTTTGTGGCAGACTTAAAGCCGAATTCTGCTGATAAACGGTTGGTGATGCTCAGAAGAATATCTATTGTATCTGCTAGAGTACCGTCAAAATCAAAAATAATTACTTTGAGCATCGAGTAAAAAAAACTCAGGAATAGGTCATCATTTCTATATTACCTACTAATTAAACGTAAAATGCACTCTTTGTTAGATCCCAGATTTATTAAATCTGTTTTAGTATAACGAATCACAAATAATAAATAATATCAATTCCGGCTGCGCCGAAATGATATAGAGGAGACGGCAGTGCCGTTTCTTGCGCCGTGATTAATTGTAGGGACACTCAAGATGCCGTGTCCTAATTTCGGGTAGTATTAATTCCGATAGAACCGGAATTGACATAACAAATAACAAATAACAAATAACAAATAACAAATAACTACTGACTATTAATTTGATTTGCTTTTGCATTTCGCCGCAGCATTTCGGGTTTGATTCGCCGCAGTGCGGAAGCTGTAAATCTGCGGTTCCACTCTTCGTCGGAAATATCGGCTAATTCTGCAAGTGTCGGCGCTATATTTTCAGGATAAGGCTCGAATTCTGCAACATCTGTTGGTTTGGCAAATCGCTGATTCCAAGGACAAACGTCTTGACAAATATCGCAACCTGCTACCCAACCTTGTAAATTAGATGCTATTTCGTCGGGCAATTTTTCGGCTCGATTCTCGATCGTATGATAAGCTATGCACCGATCGGCATCCACGACAAAAGGCTCAGTAATCGCCCCAGTCGGACACGCCTCAATGCAGCGAGTGCAAGTACCGCAATGCTGAGTGTGTGGCGCATCGGGGGCTAACTCCAAATTCGTCAAAACTTCGCCCAAAAACACCCAAGAACCGTATTCGCGCGAAATTACATTGCCATTTTTGGCAATCCAGCCAATCCCCGCCTTCTCGGCCCACATCTTATCCTGAATCGGCCCGGTATCAGCATAATAGCGCGCTTCAATTCCTTCGCCTTGCGATCGCACCCACTGGGCCAACACCTTCAGTTTTTTGTGCAAAATTTTGTGGTAATCGCGCCCCCAGCCGTAGCGAGAGATTTTGGCATATTCAGCACCGCCCGGGCGCTGGTGAGGCGTGTAGTAGTTGATGGCGACACATATTAAGGACTTCACCTCGGGCATTGCCGATCGAATATCCAGCCGTTTCGGGTTAGCCATCCATGCCATATCCGCCTGATAGCCCTTGTCCAGCCAAGCCTGCAATCTTAGCTTTTCTCGATCGAAATCCGCATCTGCCGAGGCTATCCCAACTTTGTGAAATCCCAACTCTAGGGTTTTTTGCTTAATGCGATCGCGATTAATTGATATTTTCATCGGGTAAAAAACCATATCATAAAATGTGCTATAAGTATATTAATATTTAGACTGATTTTGAAACAAAATTGATAATACTTTCACAATCTTTATATTTATAAATTTGAACTCTAATTTGTCAAAAACGTTACATAATTTTAACTAAGGGAGAATTCGATTCGCAATTTGCAAGTACGCAAGTAAAACCGACAGCGAATCCCACAA
>JAYUGZ010000315.1:0-4838 GCA_043767465.1 Cyanobacteriota bacterium | reverse complement strand
GAAAACGTGTACAAGTCTATGCGGTTTTCTAGAGCTTTGAGCCTCAAATTGGCTCCATCGGCTGCGATGACTTCCTGATTTTCCTTCACAAACTTGATATTTGCCATTGCCGATTCCTTAACGCAGTTGACATGGATCGCTATTACAAATTATTAACTAATGTGTCGGATGTTTAACCGATGTCTAATTGCCTTTGTGATTAAAGGACGCGCGGCGTAGCTGTCCGTAGGGAATCGCCCCAACCCAACCCAACTCAACCTCAAGGAGCATCCGAGAGGTTGTTAGTTGGAAGGTTGGTCACAGCCCGCTGGAGAGACGAAAGCCCCTGGTTGTAGGTGATAATTGCCGACAATCGGTTTCTCTCAGCCCTAGTCAAATCTGTTTCCGCCTGAATCACATCCGTCTGAGTGCCCACACCAGCTTGAAACCGCAATCTGGCTAAACGCAGAGCTTCCCTCGACTGCAAAACCCCCGCCTCAGAAGTTTCGATATTGGCAAAACTCGACTCCAAGCCAAAATAAGCTTGTTCCACTTCCCGCCGCACCTGGTTGCGGAGTTGGTCAAATCGACTTTCGGCGATCGAGATATCCGCATCCCGCTGTTTCACCCTCGCCCTCACCGCGCCCCCGTCGAAAATATTCCAAGTCAAATTCGCTTGCAGCGCATAGCCGCTCGCCCACCCGCGAGTTGCAAACGGGTTAGGATCGTCAGAAGTTTGCCCCAAGAAGTTATAGGAACCGGTGACATTCACTTGAGGTAGCCCTCCCGCCCGAATCGATCGCCTCTGCTGCTGGCTGATATTCCTCTGTACCAACTGCTGTTCCAACTCGGGGCGATTCTTAAAAGCCTGCACGATACTTTCTTCCAAAGACAGCCTCCACGCACCGGCTTGCTCCACCGGGTCAGCCGCCGTCAAGTTCGCCGACTGACTGATATTCAAAATCTCAGCCAGCCGCCGCTGCGCCACTCGCTGATCGCGACGGGCGACTGACAGTTGCTGCACTTCGTTAGCCACATTTGACTGAGCCTGCAACACAGCAAACCTCGTTCCCACCCCAGCCCGTTCCAAAGCTTCAGCATCCCGCAAACTTTGCTGGGCATTTCTCACCGAAGCTTGGCGGATCGCCACTTGTCCGTCGGAGTTTTGCAAGTTGTAGTAAGCCTCAGCAGTGTCGAAGCGGAGTTGCTCGGCTTGGCGCTCCAAATCCAGTTCTCGAAAGCGCAACTGTTCCCGAGCCGCGCGGATGTTAGCGTTGCGGCGGCCGAAAATGTCGAGGTCGTAGCTCAACTGCAAAGTGTTGTTGAGACTGATGGTACCGAAATTTTGGGGGGTGGGAGTGTTGGGCCGTGGTTGGTTGTTTGCTGCCGCTGTGGCTGCCGCATCGTCGATCTGGCGGATGCGAGACTGCACCCCAATCTGTCCGCCGGCGCTGACGCTGCGGCTGGCGCCCATTTGAAAAGTCAGGTCAGGAAATAAAGCAGCTTGCTGTTCGCGCAGGGCCGATCGAGTTTGATCGACTTGTTTCTCGGCGATTTGCAAAACTTGGCTGTTGCGGCGGGCCAGATCGATCGCCTGCTGCAACGTAATTGACTCAGTTTGCTCGATCCTGACATCCTCAGGCTTAGTCGGAAACTGTAGCGGATTCGGGTTAGGTTCCAGGGAACCCGGAGGTTTGGTGTCTAAAATGCCCTTCGGCGTCAGAGGCGGGAAACTTTCGTTCGGAGTGCCGCGGATAATTGGTACCGGGGAACTGGGCACCGGAACATTGTTGAGGCGGCTCGGGGATGGTTGCTGCTGAGCGCCTGTCGCTGCCGGCGTTCGAGACTGCGCCAAATTCTCCGGCCCAGTTGAGGGGACAGCCGGAGCAGCCTGTTGGGGCTGTGATGCGAGTAAGGGATCGCTTGGGAAAGTTGATGCGATATTAACGAACCCGGGCTGCTGAGACTCCGAAGTTGGGGCGTTTAGGGCGATCGCCAGTTCGGGCTCTGATGCTGATGCTTTTGATGTGTTCGAGGTCGATCGAATATTCTGCGCTAATTCGAGCTGATTGCTAAGGGCCCAACTGTCCTGCGACTGAGCCGGAGGCTGTGCACAAGCACTCTGTCCGGCGTTGCTGAAAGTAATTGCAGCGCCCACTCCGACCACCACGATTTGACGAAAAACACGCATAATTTTTTAATTACTTTGCAATTCTAGAGACAATTTTAGAGCAAGATTGAGGTCTTAATTTTCTAGCTTGTAGCCTGAACTCGATAGTTACAAGTCATAATTACCGTACTCATGTTGCTTTTGAAAGTTCGATCGACATTTACAATTGAACTTCAGCAGTTGCCAGACCGATCGCCCCCGAGATTAGTTCCTCTACTCCGCTCACCGGCAAAATCCGGGTTTTCAGTGAGTTTTCGAGCTGTTCTACGGTCATATCGTCGAGAAAACGCGGTTCCCCCTGTTTTAGCATCACCGAAGGCAGGAGGATGCCATCTCCCAAGTCTCGCCCCTGCAAAGCTTCCAGTAAATCTTGCCCGGTGAGTAAACCCGTGACAGTGATAGTTTGTCCCCAGTACCGGCTGGAAAGTGCAGCCATATTGACAGACAAGCCGGGAATCTGGTTTAGTTGTTGTGCGATCGGCCGAAAAGCCTTTTCCACAGCATTCCCCACCACCCAAACTAACCTACGCGGCCCAATAACCGGCAGCGGTTGCAGTTTAGCAAAAGCCGTTTCAAACTGCCCAATAAACTGACGAATCGAACCCACACCATTACCAATTTGGGGATAATCTTCATAATCCGCCGCCGACGGCAAATCCAAACCAGCGATTAAAAACCACTCATCAGCCAGCCAAATGCAGCGCGATTTTGCCTTCAGCTTTTTCGCCTTCGCGCCACCTTTTCCCTGACTCAAAACTGCTTGAATTTTCTGCACTTGCTCGATTACTTCCCGCGCTTTTTGGGCAGTTACAGCAATTAATTCATCTGCCGCAGGGCGAAAGCGAGTCAAACCCACCGGCACCACAGCCACCGATGCCACAGCCGGGATATTTCCCGTATGAAACTTTGCCAAATCTAACAAAGTACGTTCTAAGTGTTCGCCATCGTTAATCCCCGGACAAACTACAACTTGAGCGTGAATTTGCAAGCGGCGCTCTTGAAACCATTTGATTTGTTCTAAAATCTTGCCAGCCCTTAAATTTTTCAGCAGCCGAATTCGGACTTCCGGTTCTGTAGCGTGCACAGAAACATAGAGAGGTGAAAGCCGCATTTGTTCGATTCGATTCCACTCTTTTTCAGTCAGATTGGTGAGAGTCAGATAGCTGCCATAAAGAAAGCTGAGGCGGTAGTCATCATCCTTGAGATAGAGAGTTTCGCGCTTTCCCGGTGGTTGTTGGTCAATGAAGCAAAAAGGACAGCGATTATTGCACTGAATTAAGCCGTCAAAAAGAGCGGTTTCAAATTCTAAACCCAAGTCTTCGTCGTACTCTTTTTCGATTTCTAATTTGTGGGTTTTGCCTTTGGCGTCTAAAACTTCTAGTTCGATAAATTCATCGGCGCACAGGAATTGATAGTCGATCAAGTCTCGGGGTTTTTCGCCATTCACAGCAACGATGGAGTCTCCGGCATCAAATCCCATTTCGGCGGCGATGCTGTCGGGGATGACTTTGGTGATTCGGGCTGGTCTGGTTGATAATTCGCTCATAATTTGGGGCTTGCTTTTTGAAGTTTGATAAATTGCTGTTTAAAAAAAATTTAGATTTTAAGCAAGCTTCAAACCATATCATAATTTAGATCATTTGTCAAGCGGATTTAGTAGAGATAAGTAGGTTTTTGTGAAGTGCGATCGACCCACAACCCACAAGCTTTCAAAGACTTGATTGTATGTATTAACTCCATTAAATTTCTATCCTTATCAACATCGGGATTCCGCCGCAAAATACCCCGAACAATTTGATTGTTAAAGTTTTCATCAGCCAATAATGGCAGCATATAAAACTACCCTTTTTGGTGGCGTCTTGCTAAGAGGCGATCGCGTATTCCAACTGGGTTAAAACGCCTTTCTGCTTCCTGCTGAACTTCTGCGGCAAGATGTTGACGTTCCATCAGATAAGCGTCAACTTCGGATCGGTATCGCAAATAGTAGCCGATCGCAAAATAGATATCGGAAAGTTCAAGAGACGGGTATTGTTCCCGGATTTCTTCTGCTATACTTCCCTCAAGAAAAGCTGTAATGACGGTATCTAGGGTGACGCGGGTTCTACCAACACGGATGACACCGTTTGCATCAGCCACAAGTGGAATTGGTTCAGCCGTAGGAACGAGTAGCATTGTCAGGTTGAGGGCAATATTAGTTTTCTCTCTTCAGCATAGCCGATCGACACTTCCGGCTCTAATCTATTTTTTCTGCACGCCCTCTTGTAATCTGCACCTTAAAAGTTATTCCCCGTAGCTGAGGCTGCCATCCAAGTTGCACTGCTTGACGTATCCATTGTGCTGCATCAGAGGGTGTTACTGGTTTCACTTCGTTAGCGGAACTTAAACCTTGAGGATGAGGTCGATCGGTGAGGATAACTAACACCGAACCTGGTTTTTCAGAGTGTTCAATAGCAACATGAAGATTTCCGCAATGGTAGCATTCTTGTGTATAAGTAGGTTTTCTTCGGATTAGCCAGATAAAAGGCTGCTCGTCAACAATTATTTTTCTGGTTCCTTTTTTCGGTATTGACATAGCTTACCTCAACCTAGGTTACTCGTGGGATTAAAACGAAAAGATTCAAGCATCTGTCTCTTGATAAGTTGTGCTAAACCCTTGAGAAAGGGGTAAGGTTTGTTCTGTCATGGCTTG
>JAYUGZ010000314.1:0-1909 GCA_043767465.1 Cyanobacteriota bacterium | reverse complement strand
CTCGTCGTCGCGTGCAAGTGCCTGTAGAATTGCCGCAGGGTGTCAGCTATGAGGGTATTTTTGAGTCGGAGGGGGCCGAACAAACTAGAGGTGGCTCTCGCAACTTTGGCGGGATTAACAGCCCGGCACCGATGAGTACACCTCCTATGGGACTACTGCGACAGCTAGAGCCACCGCCACCCCAGCAAATTGCTGCTCGCTTGCAAGTAGTCAGCGCCGAAGGATTGGATGCTGGGGCGATCGCCGCTTTGACTCAATACCTCAAATCTGTTACTCTGCCGACGGGGGTTAGCGGCGAGACAGTGTGGGAGTTGTCGGTACAAGACGGCCGGGTGGCGCGAGCGGCGATCCTCTTCGTTGGCGCAGCCCCCGTAGGGGCGGGCTTTCCGTTTGATCGCTTCGCTAACGCTAACGACACTCAAGCCTCGACGCTGCAAGCAACAGACGCCCTGGAGAGTCTCAAGGCTGCCTTGAACTCCTGGAAACCTCCCGCAGGATTTAAGGGCACCCTGAGACTGAAGCTACAGATTAATGCCGATCGTTAAGCAATGACTATCTATGTCACGAAACATTAACTTTTAAGTCAAAAGTACCGCAACCGGGATCGCTACCGCCAGAACAATATAAAATCTTTATTAAGAGATCGCGTTTGAACAGAGAGTAATGTTAACAGGAGTTATACCGTTTGAGGCCAACGCTAAGACAGTCTAATTTTTCTAACAGTAGAATTTCTGAAACAACCTCAAGATTAAAGGTTTCTCGATCGAACCCCCCCAATCAGAGAAGGTATCACGCCCTATGGAAGTTAGCGAACTGCTCAACAATTACGAAAAAGGACAAAGAGACTTTGCTGGAGCCGATCTCGGCGGGGCAAATCTCAGCGGAGCCATCTTAATCGGAGTCAACCTTTCGCGAGCTAATCTTTCTGGGGCGAACCTCAGCAGAGCGTTTCTCACCAAAGCAACACTCAAAGGCGCACTGATGCAAAGAACAAATCTCAGTTTTGCCAAAATGGGCGAAGCCAAACTCTCAGGCGCAGATTTGACAAAAGCTAATTTGAGCGGAGCTTTTTTGGTAAAAGCAAAAATGCCGAGGGTAAAGTTAAGCGGCGCAACTTTAACCGGCGCCAACCTACGGAGTGCTGTGTTGTGGAATGCCAATTTGTGCAGCGCTGACTTGCAATTAGTTAACTTCCTCGGCGCGAATCTGATGGGAGCTAATTTTAAATGGGCAAACCTTTACGGTGCAAAGCTCAACAGTGCCAAACTTTTTGGTGCTCAATTAACCGGAGTCAGTCTGCGGCGAGCGCAGTTGACAGGGGTGAATCTCTGCGGTGCAGATTTGAGCGGCGTTAACGTCAGCGAAGCTAAATTGATGGGATCTAATTTGGAAGGCTCGAATTTGACGGGGGCGAATTTCAGCGCGGCTCAGTTGCGGGGAGTGAAGTTGGCGGGAGCAAACTTAACCGGGGCTAAGTTGAGGGGAAGTTGTTTGAGAGGGGCAAATCTGAATTGGGCAAAGCTATGTCAAGCAGATTTGATGGCAGCGGATTTAACCGAGGCGACGTTAATAGGAGCTAATTTAGATAATGCTTTGTTGACTGGAGCTATTTTGCCGGAATCGACTAGGCGCTACTTTTCTTTAGCTGGGGTGTGCAAAGTCAATTCTTGGGATGTTTCGGAAGTTAAGAATGGGTGATGGGAATTGGGAATTGGGAATTGGGAATTGGTAATTGGTAATTGGTAATTGGTAATTGGGAATTGGTAATTGGTAATTGGTAATATCAAATCCGGTGACATCAAATATAACACAATACCGTTTACTTAAGACCGTCCTGGGGGTAAACCGCTATCAAAAATAGATACGGAGATTGCTTCGTTCCTCTCTTCGGACATCTTAAGTAAACCGT
>JAYUGZ010000313.1:0-1909 GCA_043767465.1 Cyanobacteriota bacterium | reverse complement strand
CCTGTCTAAGCAACGAGGCTCAACCCAACCTACAGACATGTATATTATTAAATCGCCATTCCTAACTAGAAGCACTGGTAGAAAATCTCAGGGCAAATCGCCAGACTCGATCGGACAAAATCAACAGTACCACAGCCAGACATCCCCCACCAGCAATCCAAGTCGGATCTCCCCGCCCTAGTAGAGCCTCAGCAGGCACAGTCGTCAAAAACGCTACTGGAACCACAAAAGTAAAAAAGAAGCGGTAGGCGGCAGGATAAGCCCCCATTGGGAAGCGTCCAGCAGCAATCAATCCTCGCAATACCTCAGTAATATTATAAATCTTGGTAAACCAGATACTCGTCGAACCAAGGATGAACCACAGGCTATAGAGAATTACCACCCCAAACAGCATCGGAATCGCACTCAGAAAATAAGCCCCAATCCCCACCCCTAAAAGATTACCAGCATAGAAGACGATCGCCAAACCAAACACCAAATCTGGCACTCCCCACAGGGAGAAACTATTAAACGAAAGCCAAAATTGAGAATTAATCGGCTTGAGCAGTACAAAATCGAGGGTACCATCCTGGATATGCTTGACAATCCGATTTAGATTCGTCGCCAAGAAAGCATTCGAGAAACCCTCCAAAAATGTGAAGATACCCACCACAATTAATGCTTCTTCCCACCGCCAACCCTGGAACTGATAACCCTTGCTATAAAATAAATACAGACTAAACAAACTCCCCGCCAAGCCACCCAAACTACTCAAAGCAGCAAAGACAAAATTCAGCCGATACTCCAACTCAGCCGAGATCGCTGTTTTCCAAAAGATTTGAATTATACTAAAATATCTTTGCATCGATAACTTCACCCAGATAGAACATTGCCCCAATCGGCTCGACTGAGTTGATAAACAAAACAGTCATCTTCGCCAAAATAACGTCGATCGATCCATTTAAAACCCAGTCTCTCATAAAAATGATGGACACGAGTATTGCTAGCTAAAGGATCGATGAGTACAGCAGTCACAACTGGATCTGCAAAACACTTCGATAAAGCCAACTTCATCATCTGGGTACCATAACCTTTTCCCAAATCTGACTCTTCGCCAATCCAGATATCGATGGCGCGAAGATTTGGAGCGACATCACCCCAATAGTGACTATCCTCCAAAACTGGATCGATAATTTGGATAAATCCAATCGATCGATCTTCGATTTCAGCGATTAATTGTTCGCGCCAAATTGGAGATCGATCGAGTTCTATATCCCACCCCCAGTCATCATTAGGATCGGCAGCTAATACATGGGTTTGTTCATCCCAATGGCGTAAAAGATCTAGATCGGCGATGGTAGCAGGGCGCAAATTAATCACAAATTTAGATTCCATCTTCACCTATTATAATGTCGGACTTATGATAATAGACGATCGACACTCAATTGCAGATCGGCAAAGGTAGGCGATTCAATAAGATCGTCACCCTGAAATTCTGCTGGTTCGTACCAACCATCATCTAGAGTCAAGATGGTAATCTTAGCTAGTAGCGGATCGACAATCCAATATTCAGGAATATCTAGAATGCTATACTCAGAACGTTTAGCACGATAGTCAGTAGTTTTAGTTGATTCACTGACAACTTCTATTACCAGTATGGGTGGTGATTCTGTGAATTCAATTACGGCTTCACAATCTGCTAATCTGCGCCATTGCTCTACTGGAATAACCACAAGATCGGGAATACGGCAAGTATCCCATTTTCCACCTCTAGGGCTACGAATGCCAACTAATCCTGGTAACACAACCCAATCTCGATTTTGCTTGGTAATTTCTGTTTCGAGGGTACGTTCTAGAGATTTAATAATCGCACCATGTTTTCCTGTTCCCAGGCTCATCAGGATTAGTTCTCCATTGACTAATTCATAGC
>JAYUGZ010000312.1:0-12188 GCA_043767465.1 Cyanobacteriota bacterium | reverse complement strand
CAAGGGAACTGACGACGAGGTGAACAACTGTCCGATAACCGTGGGGCAGTTTTCGATTCGGGGAACCTTTTCTAACTCGAAGTGGCAAGCTTCTTTTTGGGCATGGGAACCGGCTTATTACATCCTTTACGTTAAAAACCAGCAAGATGGTAGTAAAATCAACCTAACAGGTTTTGATGTTAAGGGTACGACAACTAGACCGCAATACCGTTTCACCGATCGCGATCGAGGTATTACCTATATTGTAACGTTTCAATATTCAGACCGGAACACGATCCGATTGGAAATTTATAGAAATAATGTGGCGATTGCCAATGAATTGCTTGCACGGGAATCAGACAAACTCATCGGGGGACCTTGACGAAGATTGGATCGATATCTTCTGTTTGGGTTGTGTCTTAGGCGAATTAGTTAGCCTCTAACTCTTTTTCAAAGCTAACCCCTTCATACAAAAGCTCGATCGCACAGTCAAACTCAATACTGTCTAAAGCGATCGCCTCTCCAGCTTCATACTCATAGTAAAGCCACATTTTACCTTCGCCACGACGATAAACCTCAACGGCTATTTCTTCTGAATCCACTAAGACGTATTCTTGCAAACTCGGAATCTGGCGATAATATTTGAGTTTTTTTGTGCGATCGTAATTGGCTGTACTCGGAGAAAGTACCTCAACAATAATTTTCGGGTTTTGAATAAAATCTTTGGCTTTCAAGTCATCAGGATCGCAAGTGACAACTAGATCTGGATAGAAATAACGACTGTTTTTATTAGCCTGAACTTTTGCATCTGACACATAAGCTTCGCAACCCATTTGACGTAGATGGGGGTACAAAGCTCTGTAGAAGTTGAGGTAAATCTTGGTGTGAGGAAGAGTGCCCCCTGTCATAGCTAGAATTTCACCGTCAATATATTCATGGCGAAGTTCTTGCTTGGCTTCCCATTCTAAGTATTCTTCCGGCGTCATTTTGTGATAGTCTTCACGAGTAGCAATCATAATTTGCTCCTTGATGTAATCTATGCCTATTTTAACTAAGTTAATTATAATCAGACATTGGAAAAATCAGTTAATTTATTCTAATAGTAGCGGTTTTTTGCAAAGGCGATCACCCTTGATGAGATGGGAGGGGTAGCGGGAGGGCGATCGCCAAAAATAATAATATTTACCTGAAAGTTTATTGTTACGGCAGTAAGCTGTCTCCAAGCTTTTGCAGTCGAGGATAAAGTGATGAAGCCTTCTTTTTAAGCTCGGCTGCATCCTGAGGTTCCAGATTCATGCCACAATGAGCAATATCATTACGCAATTGAGTGATTTTACTCCAGACACTAGCAAGTTCACCTGCTTCTGACAAAGCTGCAAACTGTTGGTCGCAACGGCTATCAGTAATAGGACGAGGATGACGTTTATTCTTTTCAACTGCATTGTTGAGAGCAGCTTCTACATACTTGCGACCGTTTGGATGATCGAACATGGGTTCACCAAATCGCAACGCTAAGATCGAAACCAACCACTCACGTGCTAAAGTAACTGCTTGTACCAATTGATTTCGGTCAATGTACCATTTAACCATCTGAAATTGTAGCCGGAGATTCTGGCTCAATGCTGCTTCATCTATAGGGTTTTGGAGAGCAAATTGTCCATACTGTTGAACCACCTTGTCTGATAAAAGTGAAAATGGTTTAGCTCGATCGGCAAAACTTGGTGCAGCTTTTTGGAGAATCTCTTCTAACTTAGTAGCCGATTGCATCGTCTCAATTGGTCTAGTTACACTTAAAGCTAGAGAGATATTCTCAATTGCTTCAACCGAGTTCTTAAGATTGTCTCTAATTTGTCTGCTAGATGGAATTTCGCTTAGTTCAGAATTTGATGGTATGGCACTTTTAAGTAACTTAGCTAGTTCTCGCCCATCTCCTATTTTGACAAATTGATTAGTGGCTGTAATCCAATCAATCATTGACACAAATTCCGATAGGTCAATGACGGGCGCTGGCACGTTGTTTTTGCTGTCGCTTAACTCAGGAGCACCATAGTAAATAGCTGCAATTGTTACGTTTTTAGCCGCTTTGAGATAAGCAGCGAATAAGAAGACGAGAAAAGGGAGCGATCGCAGTCCGTGAGTAATATCAAAAATTACGCGATCGTCTTCATCAATATATTGAGTTATGATTTTAAAAGTTTCCCACATTTCCCCCGTAGTTCTACCAGTTGGGATATCAATCGGCTCGATCCGCGCATCTCCTAGTGCTTCTAATAGAGGCCAAGTAGTTGCTTTTGCTTCTTCTGTGACGCACACTAACATAGTGTCATATTTACAAAACTGGTGCAGTGCTTCAGCAAATACTTGACCTTTGTAGGTGCGATCGTTATGACTGTAAATAGTTTCTCTTGGATATTTACCTAAAAATGTAATGATTTTTGTAATGATTTTTGTTTGACTCATTGCTAATCTCCTTAATCTAGTTTAACCTTTGTTTGACCCATTCCGAGACGGGTTTTAATTCCCGTACCTGAATACTGACTATATTGAACCAACAAATTAGCAACATTAGCCAGCAAGGAATCAGTGCGGTAAGGAATTTGCAGCGTTACATTGCCAACAAACCCGTTTATATATCCTCTCGGCAATTGGTACGATCGCGTTTGAATCTTGTGGTGTTTTAATAAAACAGCCTGACTCAAATAAGCGATTAATTCATCACTCCCCAAATAAACGGGAGCAAAGTGATTCCACCGTTCTAACCAACTGCGAAACATCTGATTTGGAACGGGTAAAGCTAAGTGCGTGTGACCTTGTGCGAAAGCAGTCGGAGTTGTAAATTTAAGATAAAAGCAACGGATGGGTTCTGGTTCATTGGCTACCAGTTCCGTGTAAAGTTGTTCGTAGCTGGTGATTTCATATTCTCGATTAATTATATCAAATTTAGCACCGAGAAATTCTAGAGATGGTGAAAGATTTAGGGAGGCGATCGCTTTTGCAGCATTTTCCTGCAAGCCGCACAAAGACAATGTATAAAACTCATCTGGCGTAAACGTCACAAAATCTTTGGAAACCTGGTAAAAACCCTGGATCCCTGAAAAACCTACAGAAGGTAGAGTCTCACTCCCTACTTCTAATCCTAATCGGCGATGCAACTCTTTCACCAATTCTAAATGGTAAGCACGCGGCAAAACAGCAGCCTCCGATAAACTTAATATCCAGGTAGAACGAATTAGCATCACTTAAACTTTACCCATCCAGGTACATATTTGATATCGCCATTAGCAGCTACAACAGTCCGCCGGGATTTTGGTGCTTCAAAACCCGGTGCTTTGATTCCGCAAGTATCGCGTATTTCTGCTCTGAGGCGATCATCTAAACACAGAGCAATTGTTGTTCCTGTCATTCCGCTTGCCCAACCAACTCTTAAGCTATAAGGACACTCAGTGGGTTCGTATACTTCCTGAATATAGCTAAAATTTAAGTCTTTACCTTGAGAGCGATTATTTTCGATATCCTCCCAATAATCATGTTCAGCATCCCATTGATCTTGAGCAAACTCTTGACAAATTTTCAGCAGTTCAGCCAGATTTTTAAACGGTATTTGCATCCCTTTATTATGAGTGAACCATTTCAGCATTTCCGTATCCAGACTGAGAGTAAATTCAGTCTGCACGTTGCGAACCATCTCTGCATAAATGGAAGCACGATATTTAGCTTTATAATCTGGAAAGCGACTGGAGACAATGACCTCCGCAACTATAGGTAAGTTAAAAAATACATTTTTTCCTTGCTTAGTGACTCTTTTTAATTCTAGCAAAGGCTGAGAATCTGTGACTTTAATGGCTCGCATGAAGTCCGTGTTAGGCCCAATTTTACTTTTTACCGATCGCCCTTGATACGATAGCTCAAAAGCAGTAAACAAACTATCCATGAATAGTTCATCATCTAAGAATTTTTGTTTGTGTTTATTTGCGATTTCTCCCCGACTAAGTTTTTCTCGTAATTGGAGTTCGATCTCACTAATACGAGCAGATTCTGGCAGTTGATATTTTTTTTCATGTTTGAGAAGATGGTAGGCGATCGCAGTTCTGATTGCCCCTTTAATCGACGAACCGGGAATGTACAATTGTCCCATGCCGTTGCGAATCATCGGACGCAAATCTGTCACCGGATTTTCAGTCCATTTATGACTGACGGCAATTTCAGGGAAAATGCGATCGCCATTTTCACCTTTAGCATTCCACCATTCATCGCCCAAGACATCTTCAAGCAATTTAGTAATACTTTTCTGCTCTTCAATAGCACGAATATAATCGTTCAATCGACCCCGCTGATGCAGTATTTTTGCTAAAGCTTCCCGATCGGGGAGATAAACCCTTTTAGATGTTTGGACATATTCAAAAGGATTTAGCCGGGAGACTTCCGAACCGATATGTAAAATAGGACTGGTTAGCTGAATCCGCCTTGATTCGGATGCTTCAGGTTTTTTGATAGCAAGGTGAGAAGTAGCAGTCATGATATTTATTCACTCTTGACTTTGATAGGAAGGCTCAAACTAATACCGCTGCGGTAGATGGGATGCTTTTTAGGTTTCTTAGTTTTTTGATCTATCAATTGATGCGGTGTAACGTCAGCAATTTTTCCTAATGGCGGCGACGCAAAAACCGAACCTTCGGCAAACATTCGCAGCATTTGGCGGCGCAACTGTTGCCCAGAAATCCAACCTCCTCGCTCTATAATTTCATAGCAAGCATCTTTGTTTTCGGTAATTAATTGCTTGAGTATTGATGGATCTTCCTCCCACAATAAACTAATTAGAGTGTAGTCATTTGCCTTGAAATCCACTACTCTTTGCCACATTTCAGGTAACGGCAACCATTCAACCTCAAAGTGTCCTGCACCGCTGCTACGTTCACCTCCTATTCCTTCTTCACCAAGCAGTTGTAAAGCAGCCTGGAGTTGCTTCTCTAAGGTTTCATCCTTCTGAGAAAAGTTGAGCAGGAAGTACAAACCCGATCGACTTTTGATATCGTTACCGTTTTGATCCCATTGGAATTGTACAAAACCTGTATGATAAAAGTTCGTTGCTCTGGTAACGCGATCTACGGCTATTTTTGGTTCTTGACCGATCTTAAAGGCTTTATTATAGTCAAAAGTTCCCTTTTTATGTAAAAACCCCTGAGATTTTTTGTTGTTAGTCTCACTAATTAATTCTTGTCTGTCCTCTCTGGTAAATCCCTCTCCCTGATACCACTTATGCCAGACTTCCAAAGGCAGATAATTGATTTTTTTGTAACTCTTAAAAAACTCTAAATCTCCGTCACCAGCAGGGTAGTTAGGAGGAAACTTTAAAGGACGCGGTAGATAGTAAATATCACGATCGTTGTGATGGCGATAGACAAACGTCGAACTAATCGTCACGGGCTGTGGGGTGTTGAGAAATCGTTTCAACAATTTATCAAATTGCTCCTTTTCAAACAATCGAGCGCAAGCACTAATCCAAGCACTAAATAGAGTATCAGAACGCACGCGATCGCTCGTCTGCTCCATCCCAATTCCCAATTCCCCAAAATGAGCGGGAGAGTTGCCAAAATTGAGTTTAACTAATCTCCAGTTATTCATGCTTCACTCCCATTTCCTGGCGGCAACCGCTGCTGAATTTCATCACGGAAGCGGCCGAAGTTTTCGAGAAGTGCTTCTGTATTAGCCACAGGTTGAATTGGCGGCAAACCTGATTCTCCGCTGGCTATCTGACGGTATTGATTTAAACTACGAAAAGAAAACTGAAAATCCGCGAATTTGACTTTGCCATAGCCGCGAGAACCGTGTCCGCCGAGAGCATCATCTTCTAATAATGCAAGTGCGATCGCCAGATTCTGCAAATCCTCAATAGCTTGAGAACTATCTTCAACTGTGTAGATTAGTTCAAACTGAAATTTTGACCCAGCAGGAACCCTTTCTACTTGTCTGGGATTGGCTGCTGCTGTAATGCGATCGATACCGTTTTCAAACTTCCATTCTGTCATGTAGAGTCCGGTATTTACCCTCTCCAGTTTTTCCGCAGATTCCCTGTGTAAATGACAGTCCCGAACAATCAAACGCGCTGTCGCGTTCCGTCCTTTAACTTTACTGTATAATTCTCCAATTTCTCCTTCTCTTTCCTCTACAAAACTCCCCAATCTACTACCATCATTAGCTTTAGCAATCCTTCGCTTGGAACTATCTTTTACTGCTTCTAATTGCTCTGCCTCAACAGCATCAGTTTTTACCCAACAATCTACCCCCGTCGATCCAAAAACGCGGCAGACTTTGCAAGTTTGAGCGCCGTCGTAAAAAATTAGCAGAGGTGGTTTTTCCTTTCCCTGTTTAACTTCTGTAAATCCATCTACTAAATCATCGCTTTCGTAGCGATAAGTACCGCTTCCACCAGGCCTATTCACTGGCTTGTTTTCCAATCTTTCTAGAATGGAACGCAGTTTGCCTTTAATTGAGGAACCAGGTAAGTAAGGATGCTGAGTTAAAGGGTCGCGAATGACAGGTTTATCAAGTCCTCCGATGTCGAGGCTTTCTCCTCCTCCGCCAATGTGCAATCCGGTTTCTACATTCAGCGTACTGGTAATGCGAACTTTACCGAGTAAAGGTTTTTGTGTAAGAGATACAGGCATAGCTATTTTCCACCTTCTGCTTTGTGATAGGCAATAATTGATTCAATCAGTTGAACGAGACGCTCAAAATCTTCGGTGCTGTGTACTTTGTCGATCGCCGCTGACATCACATCACTCATCGGTTTTGCAGCTTTTTGTCGGGCCGCAGCGTAGGCTAGTTTTGGTTTGAGGAGAACTACTTCTGTTTCTATTTTGGAAAAGTCATTTGTTTGAGCCAAAGTGACTTTCATCTGGTTCACAGCGTCGAGGAACTTGCGAACCTGATTAGTTTCTAATCGTTGCTGCTTCAAAAAAGGGCCAAAATCCTCAGCGTGTTTAACCAAGTCGCGAATCGGATAAGTTTTTAAACTTTCTAATCCAGTAATTGTTTTGACTATCCTTTTCGTAATTTCTAAAGTCTGTTCAGTTGACTGAACCGTCTTGTCTGTCGAGGTGTATAGTTGTTGTTTTTCCTGTCTAGTTGGAGGATTATAGACATTTGGAGAATTGGTTTTTTTAGGTGGTTCAGGCATTTTTATATTAGCGGTTGAGTAGTTCAAGCCAAGTTGCGATCGCCCTAAAATAAGGCGCATTGTACGGATTTTTCAGAGAAGTTCGCACGGGCAAAAAATAATCATCTTTTTCTTGTTTGTCTTGGACTTTATTGCTGGGAAGTCGCGCCAGAGTGTAAACTATCTTTGGCAAATGTAAGTAATAGCGAATTTCCCTCTGTTGCTCTTCCGATCGATCCTGAATTTTTTTCAGCATATTTTCTTGAAGTTCAGCAGTCAACAATAGGTTGCGAATAAAACTCCGCGAGTAGTTGATATCTCGATTATTCAGTCGATCAACAATGGGAAATACACCCCACAAATCCGGTTTAACTTCTGGACTTAAGTAGTCTCTAATCTCCTCGTCTATAACACTCATATTTTCTTGAATTCCCAACCATTCATCCCATTTAAACTTACCTCCAAACAAACCCAAACTATCGCGGCCATTACCTTTAGCAGCGTCTTCTGCCTCGCCCGATGTTTTCGCGGCTTGATAGAGAGGAAATTTAGCACCATCGATGCTAATTCCCCCAGATAATGTAATATCTGGATTTTTACCCGTATAAGCTCGGAAACACTGGTAAACGTCAAAGGCAAATTCAACTATCTCATTCCATGCACCGCTGACAAATAGATCGTCGCCACCCGCGTAGATGAACAGGAGATTTGGGCGATCGCCTTCCGTTAAACATTTTGTATTTTCTAAGATTTTAACACTCTTTCGAGCTTCTAGTAAATTCTGCTTGCGGTTTTCTGCCAAACTGTTCAGATAGACTTTAAAGAAGTAACTCATTTGGCGAGAAAGTCCAGCCAATCTCGGTAACGTTTGATTTTCACCCAAACCCTCAGCAAAAATCCTTCCCAGTCTGTCTACATCCATCCGCAAATAACCGACTCTAGCAACACCCTCGGCTTTCTCGGCCATCTCATTAGCTCGTATAAATCCAGCCTTTTTTTGGTATTTTTCTTTTTCTTCACTCCGCTGAGCATAGTTTCCTAACAACAACGGTACAGTATTATTTTTATGATATCTTTTTAAATTCCAATTGTTGACGAGCAAAACTGTTTCATTATCTTTAGCTGCTTGTGACGCTGCATCATATTCTTGAAAAAAGTAGTAATAAAAATTTGGCAAATAAATTCTTTGGACTCCGCCTTTAATATTCGATCGCTTAGAGCGAACTATTGCCTTAATATCAAACAATTCATCCCCCAGCTCAAACATGGTGCGACACATCCAACAAGCACGAGACGAATCAGGCTCAAGGCGATTTAAACTTTTAAGACTCTGTAAATCATCACGATGGCAAACTCGGCAAGGTTCATGACTTGGTTTGGGTTGGATAAAGTCATGAATGTCACTTTCAAACTTGCGGAGTTTTTGCTTGGCGAGGTTCTTGGTTACTTGTGTCCAGATATCAGCAAATTTTTTATTTTTGAGAGCTGTAATTGGCACAGGCAAATAATCAATAGCTAAAAATAGTTTACCTTGAAACGTGTTTTTGAGCCATTTATTAAATCGCTCTCGAATAGTATCTAAAGCAGCTTCGACCTTGCTTGTTTCATTTGATGCCAGCACATATAAATTACCGCCACCCGCATAAATGATATTAGTACGGGGCAGCTTTAACTCTTCCAAAAGTTGCTGAACAATTTCTTCAGTTACTAATTCTAGATAAAAACTGCGAGCGCGGAGAGATTTCAAAGCACCGTCAGAAGCAATGGTGTAAATAAACTTTTGAATTCCCGATAAGTCGCCGGCAATTAAACAAATGTTATCTACTTTTGGATTGTGAGTAGCTTCAAGATTGTGAGTGGCTTCAGGATTCTGAGTTGCTTCAGGATTCTGAACGATCGCAGAGGCAACAGCCGCAGTCGATCGCACCATATCTATCAAAGCAATATTCTCCTCGCCAAAACTCAGACAAGAACCGTACTTCTCTAAAATCAGAGTTAGCAGCGATAAGTTTTGCCAGTCTTTTTTCTCAAGATTTTCTAACTCGGTTCTGACAATTTTTTTATACTCTTCTAAGTCTGGAGGTTCTGTCAGCGGATAAGGAATAGACGGGTAAGAATCATCGCTAGCTTCGATCGCCACCGCTGGACAATAGTGTTTCTCATTTCCTTCGTTACCCTCTGACAATTTGACAGCATCAAATAGCAACTCTAAGTAACTTATTTTCGGATCGTTCCATGACAATAATTGTTTAGCTTTAGTTACCGCTTCATCTTCTTTTGAAAGTTGACACTGAAATCGATCGCCCAAAATTGGATCGGCCCAATCTGCTAAAGCGCAGATAGCTTGCTGGATAACTTGAAGAGCAACTGCTTGTGATACCATATCTGAAACTTCCTCTATTACCTAGCGAACTATCAATCAACTAAGTCACCCAAATTATACTCGGGATTGTGAGTAATTGCAATTACATATTTTCCCAACTTCGGATCGAAAACTCCAACAGCACCGTAAAGATGAGAAATTTTATGAGCCAAAACACAAGCTACAGGTACAGACGCCGGCCCGTTAATTTTAATTAGCTTCCCTCCCGACAATTCCCCAGCATTGCTCATTTTCTCCAAACGAGCCGCCGCATCTCGTACAATTTGGTCGTTTTGAGCAGCTTCTCCAAATCCAATTTTTAACACTTCACCCTGAAGCTCAATCTTGTAAGTAGTCATCAACTCTTCCAATTTTATCTCCCGTATTATGACATCATATCGGAAGACCCCCCTTCCGTTAGCGCAGCCCTCGAAGAGGATCGCCCTTACGCTATAAAAACACAACACCAATCCCTCAAACCACCGTGAATCAAACCTTTCCCAATCCGCCCAACCCCAAGATTTTACAACAGCTAGCCAACGGATCGATCGACCAAATGCAAAATCTCACCCGCGCCATCCGGTTATGGGTTTTATTAAGTTGGCTTTACAGCGACGAAGGATATAATGCCCTGGCAAATTCCTTCACTTATTCTGATTGGCGCGCAGCTTTCTTTGGCGAGAATTACAAAGATGAAAAGCAAGAAGATATTGCCAATCATCCAGATCCAAATTGTGCTTGCAACAAAACAACGGAACAGTGGTTAATCAAATGGGATGTGTTTGTAAAGGAGTGGCGGCAATCTTTACAAAAATCTATCGCAATTTCCGATCGCGATTTAGACGAACTATTGGCAGAAAAGTTATTTGCTCAAGTTCGTAAATCTCTGCAAAATGATTTCGATTTGCTGGTGAGTCGGAATTTGTTGCAACGAGTCACTGATGCTGGCAGAAGTAAGAATTATCGCCGAGTAGAAACAATACCGTCAATGTTCGATCGCTCGGAAAACTCCAATACTGAGAGCAATTTGAATTCTAAAGCACAGATTTATCTGGATATGTTTAGTTTTCTAGATCCGAGTTTGCCTTTGTTGGCGGAACAAGTTTTAGCAGCAGGAGATGAAGATAATCATCGTGTCTTTTTATATGTTGATTATCTAGTGCCAGAATCCAGTCCACTGGAAGATGCTGTCGAGCAATTTCAAAGTGAATTGCAGGAAATTTGGGATTCGGGAAATATTGCTCCTTTGTTGCTTACCTACCGCAGCGCTCATCAAAATCTGATTAAAGAGTGCGTTGTTTATCCTGTTTGCATTTACTTTATGGAACGTGCTAAATATTTGTGCGGCTATGGTAGCACTCCCAAAGGTGATATCAATTGGTATAAATATCGGCTCGATCGCATTATTTCCAAACGCATAGAACCGCTAGATTGGCAAGATACCCGCGTACCGCAATTGTTAAGAGAAAAATATCAGGAAAATAACCTACCAACTCCCAAAACAATTAATAATATGTTAAAGGAAGCTTGGGGCTGCGATTTTTATAAGGAAACTGCGCTGATGGTGTTGCGGTTCGATCGCACTTTTGCTCGATCCTACCTGCAAGGAATCGCCATCCATAATACTTTTACCGCCATAGACTGCGATCGCGCCACCAGATTAATCACCCAATATACTCCCAACCCAGACAATCGACAGATTCTTTTAGATATACTTCAGTCTCGTCCTAACACCGATATTTACTACCAAGTCAAGTACCGACTTACAGACTACTATGTCGTCAGATGGTTGCGAGCGTTGGGTTCAAAACTTGAAGTTTTACTACCTTGGGATTTGCGGCAAGAAATGGTTATAGAAAGTCAAAATACTTGGAATTTGTATAAATAATAAAATACCACAAGTTGAGTATAAGGGGCGATCGCCCTTGACGGTAGGGATCTCCGTAGCGCGATGATCGCCGATCGCAAATTGAGGTTTCCGCCGATCGCCCCAAGCGACACACCAAGCAATACCGATCGCAATACTTTCCATATGCAAACCACTCCCAATCCGGTATGACAGCCCCAGATTGCCTTAATAACTGGCAATTATTTAACGTGCAATTGTGTCTAACTTCCCATTCTCACCTAAATTTTCCACAAAATCAACCGCAAAAAAAATAATTGCCCGTAACTCCCCCAACCTCCATCACACCAATCATTTTTTATAAATAACTTGCGCTGCACCTACCCAAAATGACAACAAATAAGGTAAAGTAAACGGCACAATAGTCAAAGGTTCTCGAACTGCCACAACTCGGCAAATTCACCCTTAATCGACAAAACTCACAGATACAGGCGACATTAACCGCCAACCACCAACCCCTAACAACCGACAAAAATGCAAACCTACTACTACGTTTTAGCCAGCCAACGCTTTTTACTAGAAGAAGAAGCCCTTGATGAAGTGTTTAAAGAAAGAACTCGCAACTACCACGAACAAGAAAAACAAATAGACTTCTGGTTGGTCAAACAACCCGCTTTCCTAGAAGCACCGACAATGGCAGCAGTCAAAGCAAAATGCCCTCAGCCAGCAGCAGCTATTGTTTCCACCGATCCAGTGTTCATTACCTGGTTGAAACTGCGATTAGAATATGTACTGACAGGTGAATTTCAAGCACCGTCAGCAACTATTCCCGATGCCCTCGCATC
>JAYUGZ010000311.1:0-12198 GCA_043767465.1 Cyanobacteriota bacterium | reverse complement strand
AGCCGCACCCTAAAAATATTTCTAATACTCATCCATCTTACCATTCATCATCGCACACTGCCACAATACCCAGAACCCGGACTTCTTCAATAAGTCGGGATTCTAAAATTACGAACGAAAATTCGCCACCGACTTTTGTAATTTGCTAACAGAACCCGATAAATCATCAAGCGATGCTTTGACATCCGAACCTTTTTGTGCAGTTGTATTAGCAATCTCGTTGACTTGCTGCATACTGTTAGAAATTTCCTCAGCGGAAACAGTTTGTTTAGCCGAAGCGCGAGTAATATTCTGCACCAAAGCATTCATTTCTCGACTAACTTCGATGATGGCATTGAGGTGAGTTTTAGCTTCGCTGGCTAGCTTAGTGCCTTCGACTACCTCCAGTGTCCCCGATTCCATTGCCTTCATCACGCGGCTGATTTCTTCTTGAATTGTACCGACAATTTCCGAGATTTCTTCAGTCGCGCCGGCCGATCGCTCTGCAAGCTTCCGCACTTCTTCGGCGACAACCGCAAAACCTAAACCTTGTTCGCCGGCTCGTGCCGCTTCAATCGTAGCATTCAGAGCTAACAAATTGGTTTGGGAAGCCAGTTGAGAAATCGAAGTCACAATTTTGCCGATTTGTTGCGAAGATTCGCCCAAACGCTTCATCATTTTTGAAGTAGAGGCGATCGTCAACCGGAGCTCATTAATGCCTTCCACAGCGCGATCGACCGCCAGCCCGCCGGCTTCAGCGGTGTGAGAAGACTGCTGGGCGACAGTTTCGGCGCGCACCGAAACATCTCGCACGTCGCGGATCGAATTCACAATCCGCTCGATTTCCCGCATGATCGCAGATATTTTTGTGGCTTGAACTTCCGCCTGTTGGGTGAGTTGACTGGTATTGTTAATTGACTCGCCAGTGGCAGATGTTACCTGTTCGGCTAAAGTTTGAATACCCGTTACCACCTTCCGCAGAGAACCAATTAAGAAATTGAAAGAGTCGGCTACAGCACCTAAAACATCGTTAGTCACTTCCGCCTTAACTGTCAAATCGCCTTGAGCGGCGCCTTTAATTTCTCCCAACAGTTTGAGGACTTGCTGCGTCATCGAATCGGCTTCAGCTTTGCGTTCTGCCGCAAATTTTTCCAGTCCTTCTTCTGCCTCTTTGCGCTCGGTAATGTCAAAGCGGATGGCGATATATTTAATTATTGTGCCGCTGGTATCAAAGATGGGGGCTATGGTCGAATCTACCCAGTAAAATGAGCCATCTTTGCGCCGATTTTTGATTTCTCCTTTCCACACCAAGCCGCGAGAAATTGTCAGCCACATTTCAGCAAAAAATGCTTTGGGATGGTAGTCGGCATTGATGATGCGGTGGTCGCGGTGCAGCAGTTCTCCCATGCTGTAACCGGATATTTGGGTGAATCTTTCGTTGAGGTAGGTAATCGTGCCTTTGAGGTCTGTTTCGCTGACGATCGCAGCTTCATCGAGGGCATTTTGGCGCGTTTTGAGTTCTTGCAGCAAGCGTTCCTGTGTCTCGGCCAACTGTTGCATCTGCTGCTGGGATGCTCTTTCCTGGGTGATGTTGCGGCAAACGACTACACCGCCTTTAATTGCCCCGGTTTCGTCTTTGAGCGGCCTGCCGCTAATTTTGATCCACAGGCCCTCGGGCTTGTTTGCGTGGCGGGTGAAAACATCTATGTCGTCCACTGATTCTCCTCGAATAGCGCGCGTTAAAGGTATGTCGGCTGCGGGATAGGGAGTGACTTGATCTGGCAAAAATAAGCCGTATTTTCCAGACCACTCGTCGGGGAGAGTATTTGTCGAACCCAATCCAAATATCTTTTCAGCGGCCGGGTTGAACAAAACAAAATTGCCATTGGTGTCAGCAGCAACCACGCCGTCGCTAATGCTGTCAATGAGCAGTTGCAAGAGATTGCTTTGCCCTCTAAATTCCTCTTCGGAACGGGCTAATTGAGCTGTTGTTTCTTGCAGTTGAGTAATTCTTTGTTTGCTTTCGGTAATGTCGCGAGCGACTGCATACATAATCTTTTCTTCGGCTAGAGGTCGCGATTTCCACGACAGCCATTTGTAGGAACCGTCTTTGCAGCGGTAACGATTTTCAAAAGTCATTGTTTCGGCGCCGCTGGCTATTTTTGCCGTTTCTGCTAAGGTCTTTTCCCAATCGTCTGGATGGACAAAATCTATAAAAGATTGCTCTTGTAGTTCCTCTACGGTGTAGCCGAGGGTTGTGGCCCAAGCGGGATTGAGGCGCTTGAATTTGCCTTTAAAATCGGCGATGCAAAGCAAGTCGAGGGACAGGGTGAAAAACCGATCGCGCTCTGCTTCGGCTTTTTTGCGATCGGTAATTTCGATCGCCACACCGCCCACACCCATCGGTTTGCCATCAACTCCCGCCAAAGGAAAGTAAGAAGCCAGCCAATCTCGGATCGTGTCGGGTTGATTGGCGGTTGTACCTGAAACCTCAATGTTTAAAAGTGGCTGGTTGTTTGCCAGAACCCCCTGCAAAATCGGCTGTAGAGTATCAACCATTTCCGGTATAACTTCCCTGACGGTTTTGCCTAGGTGTTCGGCAACTGAAACGCCGGTAGTTTCGGCTAATTTCTCGTTGGCTTGCACGAACCGCAACTGATCGTCAAAAATAAACATCGAGGCTGGGGCGGCGGCGAAAAATGCGTCAAAGCGGGATTGACGCAAAACTAATTCTCGTTCTAGGGCTTTGCGATCGGTCACTTCCAAGATGAAAGCGCCAATCCCGATCGGCTTGCCGTCTTCTCCGGGTAACGGAAAGTAAGAAGCCAGCCAATCCCGAAATACATCTGGCTGTGCGGTGGTGGGATGGGAGATTTCGAGGTTTAAAATCGGTATGTTTGAAGTCAAAACCTGTTCGTACAGCGGGCCGATCGCCGGTGCCATTTCCGGTTCAGCTTCCCATACAGTCTTGCCAATGTATGCTGAAACTGGCTGGCCGCCGAGTTCGGAGAGTTTTTCGTTGAACTGCACGAAGCGCAGTTGGTCATCGGTGATAAACATTCCCGCCGATGCAGCGGCGAAAAATGCGTCAAAGCGGGCTTGACGCAAGGTTAGTTCTCGTTCTAGGGCTTTGCGATCGCTGATGTCGCGAGCTTCTGGAATCAGGAGCACGACTTGGCCGTTGTCGTCTACGATCGGCTTGATTGAGAAGTCCACAGTTATCACAGCACCCCCAGCAACGAGTACATCGGCTTCGTAGCGGACTACCTCGCCAGCAGCGGCAGAAACGATCGCAGCTTGCACTTTTTGCTTGGCCTCTGGGGAAATTTGCCACCACAGATTCTCGGCAAACTGCGTACCTATGAAGTCTTCGCGACGCATTCCAGAGACTGTCAGGGCTGTTTGGTTGGCTTCTAAAACAGTGCCATCTGGTTCTAGCAGCCCGACTAATTGGAACGATTGGTCAAAAATGGCTTGGAATAGTCTTTCGCGATCGCGCAACATCTCTTCTGCCCGTTTGCGATCGCGAATGTCCCGCGTCACAGTTGCTAAACCAATAGCCTCGCCTGTTTCTGGGTCTTTGAGGGTAAATAAGGTAAAGTCAACGGGAATAATTTCGTCGGTTTGAAAGTGTTTCAACCGGAATTCGCCCTCCCACAATCCATCTCGTATGACAGCAGGAAGAATCTCTTCTGTGAATATTTTCGCGTCTTCCTTCGAGAAGGATTCCAATATAGTTTTGGTTTTGAGTTCTTCGAGATTTTGAATTCCGTTTAGCTTCATGCCCGCAGGATTCAGGTATGTTGACTCTCCCTCCAATGTTCCTACGCCGATAAAATCTGAGCTGTTTTCGACGATCGCAATCAATCTTTGCTTTTCGATTTCAGTTTGCTTGCGCTCTGTGATGTCGCGCGCGAAGCTTAGTATTCCTAAAATGTTGCCTTCTGCGTCTTTGAGAGGCAATTTCTGGGTGTCAAAGGTGTGTAATTTGCCGTCTGCTAGGGTGGCGATGTCGTTGGGGTTGTGGAGTTCCTGACCGCTCAGCACGGCTGTGTCGTCAGCGCGCAGGCCTTGGACTCGGTTCCGAGTATCTGTTTGGGTGTGGGTGTTGCCGAATACTTGGTCGGCGGGTATGCCGATTTCTAGGTCGTTTTTGCCGATGATTTCCGATTCAGTTTTGCCAAAGGCGGCGGAGAAACCTGCGTTAACTAGGCTGTAGCGGAAGTTGCGATCTTTGACGAAGATGCAGTCTGGTGTAGCATCAATCACTGTACGCAGCAAGTTTTGGGAGCTTTCTGCGGCGGCGAGTGTCTCTCGCAGTTGTTCTTCCATTTGCACGCGCTTGGTAATTTCTCTAATGGCACAAACGAGGATTTTGCTGCCGCAGGCATCTACAAAAGTAGATTTTTTGACCGACAGAAAACGGGTATTTCCGTCTGGCTCAGTAATGGTTTCTTGGGTTTCGCTGCTGGTGTTTGCCAAGAAAACTAATTTGTTTTTTTCTTCATATATGTCTGCTTGCTCTTTGGGCAAGAAGTCGCGGTAAGCTTTGCCAATTAGTTCTTCTCGGCTGTGACCGATGTATTGACAAAAGGCATCGTTTAATGTTAACCAGCGGTGCTGTTCATCCTTGACGTAAATCGGGTCTGGGATGGTGTTGAGGATGTTGTTTAAGAATTTCTCCGACGCTTTTAATTGTTCTTGGACTGCGGTGCGATCGCGAACTTCCTGTTGCAATAGTCCGTTGGTTTCCTGAATCTGCTCGGTTCTTTCTTTGACTCGCTGCTCTAGTTCTGCGGTGAGCTGCTGCAATGCTGCTTCTGTTTGTTTGCGCCCTGTTATGTCGCGGCCTTCGGCGAGGATTTGAAATACTTCTCCTGTTTGATTTAACAGCGGTTTAAATGACACGTCAATTACTGTCACCTGGTTGTTAATTCCGGTGATTTCGTATTCTTCCCGAACAAATTTGCCTGCCGAGACTTGTTGAATGTTCGTTTTGAGGCGCTGCTGGTTGGTTGGGGATAATGCCCACCAAGGTGTCAGCCAAAATTTCATCCCCAGCACTTCTGATGCTTGCAAATCGCCCAATTCTAGGGCTGTCTGATTGGCTTCGATCACAGTACCGTCTGACTCCAATAATGCGATCAGTTGAAAAGCTTGATCGAAGATTGCCTGAAATCGCTGGGTAGTTTCGCTCAGCGCTTGTTCTGTTTCTTTTTTAGAGGTAAGAATTTGAGTGGAACCTACTAAGAACTCGTAGCGGTTGGACAAACTCAAAAATGCGATCGCCGGAATGACAGTCATCCAATCCGACACAGTTTGCACTACTGGGGAGTGCGGTAGTCCCAGGAATTCGGCGGCGTGGCCGCTGTGGCCGAAAGCGCAGCTCCAAAATATGAATGCTGTGACTGTGGCGAAGATGTCGAACCCAAATTGACGGTTTCGCCACAAACCTAAGCTGATCAGCGCAGCAATGGCAAAGTAACACAAAGAAATGATGCAATTAGCAACCCCAGCTACCAGTGATAGGGAGAAGTCAGGCAATGTCAAGGTGAAAGTTGTTGCAAAAAAGTAATAGAGAAGCTGCATAAGTTATTGGTTAGTTGTTATTGGTTAGTTGTTATTGGTTAGTTGTTATTTGATAAATTGTCAACTGTCAACTGCCAACTGTCACAGGTCAACTGTCAACTGTCACAGGTCAACTGTCAACTGTCACAGGTCAACTGTCAACTGTCACAGGTCAACTGTCAACTGTTGAATTACCAGCGTTCGGAATGGGCGATCGCTTCTACATCGACAATCATCAGCAAGCGTCCATCGGAATTGTACAAACCTTTTAAGAATGGAGCTAAGTCCGGGCTGACATCTACTGCTGAGACAATGCGATCGGGATGTAGAGACAAAACTCCTTCGACGCGGGAGACAGCCAATCCCATCCGCATTCTCGACAATCTCAGATCTCGCGGATCGGGCGCTTCCACCACTAAGATGCGACTGCTTGGGTGATGGGTGTCAACTGGCTCGATACCTGCAAACCGTCCGAAGTCTGCTGCTGCTAGGATTTCGCCCCGCAAGTTGGTTAATCCCAGCAAAAATGGCAGGGTGTTGGGAACCGGGGAAATCGGTTGTTCTTTGAGGGAAAGCACTTCTCGCACTGCTTCTAACTCTACGCCAAACAGACTGTCTCCTTGACCGAAGAGGAGAAATTGCTTTGTTCCACTTGTCTGAGTCCCCGCAGCGGGGGGAGCAGTTGTTTTCATTAGAGATTTTTTGTTTCTAGTGTATCTTACAAATTAGGATTTTGCTTGGTCAGGAAAGCCGATCGCTCGCTGCAAGTTTTTGGGCATCAGTTTTTGGGCATCAAATAGTTAATTAAATAAATCGCGGGTTGGGCAACGGGGCTGATTGCTATTATTAAATGTGAGACTTTTAGGGGATTGTGAAACCCAGTTTATTAAATAAAACGCGGTTTGTAGGTATGATATTTTTTGTGACAAATGCTGAGCAATTTATATTGTGTTTACAATGAAAGCAGGCGCTGCACGATATTGACGAGTTGTTGAGGTTCAAAGGGTTTGCCGAGGTAAGCGTCGGCGCCTAAATCGGTTCCCCAAGCTTGATCGATATCAGTGTTTTTATGAGTACAAAATACTACTGGTAGGTGTGCAGTTGCGCGATCGCCCCGCAATTCTCTGATCACTTCAAATCCGTTCATGCGCGGCATCACTACGTCTAAAACGACCAGATCCGGGGGCACTTTTCGGATCAGGGCGATCGCTTCTTCGCCGTCGCCAGCCCGGATCACCTGCATTCCGGCATCTTGCAGAATGCGGCAGATGATTTCTAATTCGCTGGGAACATCGTCCACTACTAAAATTTTTGACATAATTCCACACTTCCTTACTGTTTTCGACTGCGGACGATCTTGATTTAGAAGCTTGTGGCGCGATGGCTTTCGCCCTGCTTTAAACGTTTCGATTTAAACGCTACGGTTGTTTGACAGCGCCACTTTGCAAACAAATTAATGCACTTCTAAATACAATATATAGCCTTTCGAGCGAAACATGAGGTATGACTGGGCTCCGTGGCCTCCGTGGCCTCCGTGGCCTCCGTGGGCATAGGGCTTACGCGCTATCCTCACCACGCTTGAGAACCGCTATAGCCGATCGCAGGGCCCGAGGGAAGTTCGGCAACGGATGTTGAGGGAATCGGGATTTGGGAATTGGGAATTGGGATTTGGGAATTCCCAATTCCCATTAGCCAAATTTAAGCTTCGATAATTACTCGCAAATTACCGCGTTTTTTCATTACCCGACAAGCGGTTGATGAACCAGAGCGCTCAAATTCCAAATCGAGCAAAGTTGAGCCTATCCTTAAGTTGTTTAGCGACAATTTATTAATCGATTCAGGTAGGACTGGATCGATGATTCGCAGTTGGTTGTTGGGGGCGTCGGGAACTAAATTTAACATCATTTGCAACAGTTGAAAAATGCTGCCGGTTGCCCAAGCTTGGGGCGAACAAGCTACAGGATACTGCACGGGGCGATCGCTCTGGCTGTTGCGCTCGTAGCCGCAAAAAAGTTCTGGGGGACGCTCGTAGGGTTGCAGCAATGTCATGTCAAACAAGCCTTGAGCTACTTCTAGGGCTTGTTCGACGCGGCCGAGCGATCGCAATCCCAAAGCTGTCAAAGCGTTGTCGTGCGGCCAGACGGAGCCTGTGTGGTAGCCGATGGGATTGTAGGCAGGAGATTTTGAGGACAGGGTGCGAATTCCCCAACCGCTAAACATATCTGGGGCTTGCAATCTTTCTGCTACGCTTTGAGCTTTTTCATTGGACAAAATGCCGAGGTGCAAACAGTGTCCGGGATTGGAGGAAATGCTGTCTGCGGGTTTGCCTTCGCCGTCTAATGCTAGGGCGCAATAACCTAAATCTTCGATCCAAAAATCGCGGTTAAATCTGGTTTTTAGGTCTCTTGCTTCTTCTAACCAGCGATCGACTAAATCGATGCGTTTCTTGATGCGGGCAATTCCTGCTAGCCTGGTTTTGGCCGCGTAAACGTAGGCTTGGACTTCGCAAAGGGCGATCGCTCCTTGTGCCATGACGCCAGCTCTGTTGACGATACAATCTCCCGAGTCTTTCCAGCCTTGATTTGCTAAGCCGCGCTGGGATTTTTTGTAATAGCTGAGGTAGCCTGTAGCGGCGCATTTGCGATCGATCCATTCCATCGCTGCCAAGGCATTTAGCCACAAAAGATCTAAAGTTTCGCTGTCGTAAGTCCAGGCATAATATTCAGCGTAAAGCATCAACCACAGCGGCGTTGCATCGACTGTTCCGTAATAAGGAGTGTGGGGGATTTCCTGACAGCGAGCCATTTCTCCCATGCGAATTTCGTGCAATATTTTGCCCGGTTCTTCGTCACGCCAATCGTCGTCATTTTTGCCTTGATAGTGAGCTAAAGTTGTCAGAGTTTCTCGCGCTAAACTTGGATCGAGAATTAAGATCTGAGAAGCAGCGATGATCGAGTCGCGACCGAATAATGTTGAGAACCAGGGAACTCCGGCTGAAATTGCTTTACCTTTACCAAAGGTTTGCCGCAGGGAATAAATGTCTTGTTCGGCGCGTTTGAGGAGTCGGTTAAAGGTGTTTTTGTTCGAGTTAATTCTGGTAATTTCACTCAGCCATTCTCGCTCTTCTAAAAGTTCCGCTGCTTTGGCTTGAATTAGGTTTACCGGAGTGCTGACTTTGGAGATGGATTTGCCGTCGATCAGCATTTTGAGCCGATATCCCAATTTGATGGCTTCGTGGGATTCTAAGGAAATGTGCCACACTGCTGTGTTGCCCTGAAGCATTGTCGGCGGCTGGTTGTAAAACTCGATTCGAGATTCCATCACCGAGCCGTCTAAACCTTGGTAGGCAAGGGTTAAATCTTCAAGAAGCTCGCAGGAAGGGGATGGGGCGAGCGACTTTCCGTCGCTCTGGTTTTTTGCTGATATTTGAATTTCCGCATTTGGGTTTTCTAATGCCACATTTTCACCGTCGCTATTGCCGTTAGCCGGGGCGCGAATGGCTTCTTGGCCTGCAACTGAGCCGTCCGATTCTGCTACGTTATTTTTGGGCATGAGGCGCAGGAGTTTCCCCCGTTTTTCGCGGCCGTAACCCCGGACTTCAAATAAGTCTAAAAAATCCGAGTTGAAGCTGAGACTTATTTCAAAGCTGACTCGTTTTGTGGTGTAGTTGGTGATTTCTATGTCTTCAAACAAACCGCCGTTGAGCACCATTTCTCGCCTGATGCCGATGGTTTCTGCCGGGATGCGATCGTCAATGCGGGGATTGGAGCACAAAACTGTTTGCAGGTAGCCTTTTTCGGCATTGCTGCTGAGCAAAATTGGCGATCGCCCTTCAATTTGCAATTCTAGGCGGCTGAGAAAGCGGGTGTCGTGGCAAAACAGTCCTAGGCTGGCCACACTGTCGTCTTCTAAGCAGCCCGAGATGTTGCCGAGGGTGTCGGTAATCAGAAATAAATCGTCGTCTTTGAGGGTGAGTGTTGGTTGAGGTCGATCGGCGATCGCGCAAGGCCACTCAGTTATAGGTGCCTCCGCAGCGGCGACAAATATTTTTCCTTCTAGTTCATATGTATCAATCATTGTTACTAAAAGTGGCTTCCCAGCCTTTCAAAAGTTTAATTTTCTGGAGCTTTAGACTCTTGACTTTTTGACCTTAAATTTTGATTTTGAGCGCCACGATCTAATGCTTCACTATTGGTATCATACCATTTTTTTTACTTGTTGCCAACAAAAACCTAGATTCATCAAAGAAATTTAATTTCTTTCCCAATCGCCCCAAAAATTGAAGCGATTGGGAGAAAATTAGCTGAATATCTACTCAACTAATATTGCTGTTTTCAATCAAATGAAATTCTGTAGGGACACGGCACTGCTAATGCTGAGAGTTCGATCCTGGTTTTGTCGCAGCTAAAATGACAATAAAACTCATGCAGAAACCGGGCATTTCTGTAAAAAACCCGGTTTCTTAAGTCTTGTGCGTAAATTTTAGATAACTAAAGCCGCCGTGCGTTTAATTTGTCCTCGCGCAGCTATCTGCTGTGCAGTTCTAATTCTGTCAAATGATGCGCGTGACCGTTTTGGGAAAAGCGCTCTTTTAAAATTTGTTGGTAAACTGCTTCATAGCCATCGACCATTGTTTTAACGCTGAAGTGATCGACTGCGTGTTGGCGGCAAGCGCTGCGATCGAGTTCCCGGGTGGGCTCAATGGCGGCGATACATTCTGCCACGCTTTCGCACAGAAAACCCGTTTTTCCGTGAACGATTACTTCGGGAGTCGAGCCTAATTTCATGGCAATCACGGGCGTTCCCGTTACCATTGATTCAATCATGACTAACCCGAAAGGTTCGCGCCAAGTAATCGGAAATAATGTCGCTACTGCACCGCCCATCAGAACGCTTTTTTGAGCGTGGTTGGCTTCGCCTAAATATTCTATTTGTTCGCCGTCGATGTGCGGCTTGATTTCTTGCTCGAAATATTCGCGATCGACCACATCAACTTTGCCTGCCATCTTTAAATGCCAGCCGGAGGCTTTAGCAATTTGTATGGCTAAATGCGCCCCTTTTTCCGATGAAATTCGACCGAGAAAAGCTAAATAAGGAGGATTGTCCGGCTGCGGGTGAAATTCGTAGGTTGCCGGATCGATGCCGTTATAGACTGTGGCGACGCAGTTTAGATTTAATCTATCTTCCCGCTGAGAGTTAGAAATACTTACATAAGGTTGAGTGCGGGTCAAGCTAAACATCTTCTCGTTGTCTGGGGTAAAAATGCCGTGGAGGGTATGAACTGTGGGCGTTTTTACTAAGTGCGAGTAAGACAAAGCTGCGCAGCCTACGTGGGAGTGAATGATGTCAAATTCTCCGGCTTTTCCATATACTTTGCTCAGTTGCATCATATCGTAAATGCCGTATTCTTTGACGGTGGAATCGAGACGCAATGCTCTGGGGTGAACTGATTCTAAATTAGCCGAAGTAATTGAATCGCCGGAGGCAAATAAGGTGACTTCATGTCCCCTCCTAACTAATTCCTCGGTCAAGAGGCTGACCACCAGTTCAATTCCTCCGTAAGCTGGGGGCGGAACTCGCTCGAATAGGGGGGCAATTTGGGCAATTCTCATTACAAACCTTCTTGTTTTATCTACATTAAAATTCGCTACGCGAGAGAGAGTGGTTGCGTTAAGTAGTGTGGGCAACTTCTCTTAACTTGTGAGTTGTTGTCGCGTACAATTAAATTTAATAACACTTTACAAATTTAGTCTATGCTACCTGAGAGGGAGATTGTCACGTAGCCCGATCGCACTTTTGTGCTTTTTGAGTTGACAGGGCTACGGCGGCACGGACAAGCTGCATTGACTTCTGCCAAAAGAGAGAATCACACGCAACGCCAGCGAGTTTTTCCAGTCGTACCTTGCCTGAATAGCGAAAATTGTGTAAACTACTACAATAATGGGACTGATGCCCGGGCGATCGAAATTAACAGGGTTTTAAAATTATAGAAACCGCCACATCGGTGAGGACATAAATAACTTGATGAATAGAGCCGATACCGTCAAGCATCAATGGTTTGATTCCCGTCATGCAACTGTCCCAGGTCAACTGTCAACTGTCCCAGGTCAACTGCTATATGAGCGTTCATTTTCGCGAGATTCAACTGCCGCCAAACCCCAGCCAGCGGCTACCAGAAAAAATTAAAAATGCTGGCAATTTTGCACCGACAAGCAAGCCAAATATTCCGCAAATAAAAGAAATATCGCTGCGAAGCATAACAGAAATTATTGCAGATATTCACAGCGATAGAGCTGACAACATTACTCCTCTGGAATGGACTTATTGCCTCTGGGCAAAAGCTGAATGGGATATTAAAAACCCCGATCGCACCCAAGAAATATCCCAAGCTATTTGGCTGGTAGCTCAGAACAATGTGCGCCTGAAACAGCAGTTGTTGTGGCGTTTGGCGCTGCACCACAGCCTCCAGTTAGAAAATCCTGTTTCCAGCAATGTTCCCGTACTCGATCGAGCTTTGGTTGAGTGCTTTGCCGACTTTGCTAATACAGCGACTGGTACCGATGCTCTGCCAGTACAAATCATTAAAATACTGACCCGCGATTTGCCGGATTATGAACTAGCGAAACTCAGTTGGCAATACCTGAAAACTCC
>JAYUGZ010000310.1:0-4855 GCA_043767465.1 Cyanobacteriota bacterium | reverse complement strand
TCACCCCCATTTTACTCGAAATCCGGCGCACCTTCAACAACAAAATCGGCTACTTTTCCGGGAACACATTTAACGTAGAAGAAAGTAAAGGACTCACCGGGGCTTGCGACTTTCTCCTCAGTGCGTCCAGCAATCAATCATTAGTTACAGCGCCAGTATTGACATTAGTCGAAGCAAAAGACAACGATATTAGAATCGGATTGGGACAGTGCGCGGCTCAAATGGCAGCAGCTCAAATATTTAATGCTCGCAAAGGACAAGAGCAAACTGCTATTTATGGAGCAGTTTCAACGGGCACAAACTGGAAATTTCTAATCCTAGAAAATCAGTTGTTAAAAATTGATTTGACTGAATATTTTATTACTCAGCTAGACCAAATTTTGGGCATTCTTGCAGAACCATTCAGACTCTATTTTAATTAGCCTATTTTTTGGTGGCATTTGGGCGCTGCAATTACAAACCCAGCCGCTTTTTCAAATAATCAGTCATCCAACTAACACTCGCCCTAGACCTAGAAATCCTCCCTTTTACCAAAATCCCACCCTCCCAATCAGGATTATAAATCGACCAATCAACCTCAGACAAGCCAGTCAAATGTTCCTCCCAACTCTCAGGAAAAACGGACAGCAAACTCGCCCCAACTTCCCCCAAACTCTCCAGCACAACATTGTGACAATGCACGCAATCCCGCCGTATTTCCCCCGCCGCAACCTGCTTATGCAGAACTAACTGCCAATCGGGAATAAAACTGCTAACCGCATTCCAATAACTAACCGCTAGTTGTATTTTTTGAGCAAGTTCTGCCTCTTTTTCCTCTTTTGTGGCGCGGTAACGAGAGGGTTTTGCCTGTTTGCTGACCTCAATATTAGGCAGCAAAGCCATGATAGCACGATCGATCGCACTTAGCGTAAACAATTTGGTCGATCGCCCATTCAGACTCCCCTTCTCCATCTCAGTCAAACACCGGAACACCTCAACCTGCTTAACAACCGCTTTGATCACAAAAGCGCGATCGCCCCGGTGATTGTAAAGTACACTCAGCGACGACTCCAATGGCACCTGAAAACCGTTCAAATCAGCAAACATCTGCTGCGAATTTTCCAAGCCAATATCGAGAAACAAAATCAGCGCCACCGTCTCATATCCCAACTGCGGATTTTGCTGCAAAGCCATCTCAAAAGCCGCCCTGCGATGCTGTCCATCATTAATAGTAAACTTAGCATCCATCGGCACTCGCAAACGACCGATTTTGCGTTCCTCCGCCTCATTTCCCACAGCTTCAAAAGTAATATCCGCATCAATCGAAGCGGCAATTGCCCCACAAGTATAATTCCCAGAATTCTTGACAAAATAATCAGCAATTTCGGGAATTCTAGCATGATTAAGCGCGCGTTTCGCCCGCAGAGACGGCGGAAATTCTTCAGAATCTAAGGGGAACAATTTAGGCAAAAAACGCACCGGACACATCGACACGTAATATTCGCGGCCCGCTTGAATTCCCCGGATCACCGGCAAAATGTATTCAAAGGAAGGAGTAGACATAATTTAGAATTGGGAATTGGGGATCGGGAATTGGGCATCGGGCATCGGGAATGGGAATTAACATTTATTGACTTTTTGTCTGGTTTGTGGTATGTGTCCGGGCTATAGCAAGATAAGTCAAGTATTTCACAAATATTTTTAAAAAACAAGGCTTGACATAAATTTTAACCCATGATATTTTTGAAAAAATAGCCTAATTATCTAAAAAGTGCCAATGACTACCAATCCAGCGGCTGACCTCGCTAGCCAATTTTTGGAAAAAGAAAATCGCGAAAGACAGGAAATCGCACTGTTATTAGATAATTATTTAGGAAAGGACGATCGCATTTTCGCACAAAAAACCCAGATGGGAAACAGCGAAGCCTACATCGGTTCAGTCACCCTAGAATGGTTGGATTCTCGCGTCCGTTTCGCCTCGCAAATGCCGCTTTTTCGGCAAAAATTTGACCTCCAAACTAACAACATCGTCCGCGACGACGAAACCATTGACGAAATTATCCAGCGCCCCTTAGATTGGTCGCGACAAGCCGCCCTCACTCAATATTTAGCCGCCAGAAAATCGCACAAATTCCCCGCAGTTTTAGTAGTCGTCAGTCCCCCGTGGGTAGACAATCCTCTAGCCGAAGAATGGGATAAAAACGGCGTAGCAACTAAATCCGCCGCTGAATTCATATCCTTTGATAAAAACGGAAACTTAGGGCTGTTGGATGTATCTCAAAAAGTCTCGATTTTTGCCTTAGACGGCCAGCATCGGCTGATGGGAGTTCAAGGTTTAATGAGTTTAATTAAAACCGGAATCCTGCAAAGATACAACAAAAACAAAAAACCTGTCGGCGCTGCAATTACTCTCGAAGATTTAGCCCAAGAGTATCAAATTGACCCCGAAACAGTGTATAAATTAGCTCACGAAAAAATCGGGATTGAGTTTATTCCGGCGGTGGCGGCGGGGGAAACTCGACAACAAGCACAACGGCGCGTGCGATCGATCTTTGTGCACGTTAACCTGATGGCGGTAACGCTGAGTCAGGGACAGCTAGCATTATTGAACGAAGATAACGGATTTGCCATCTGCGCCCGCAAAATTGCCGTCACCCATCCCTTATTAAAAGAACAAGAAGACAGAAATCCCCGCGTTAATTGGGACAGCGCCACAGTCGCAGCGAAATCAACAGTGTTAACAACATTGCAAGCGCTGCAAGATATGGCCGGGCGGTATTTAGAACATAAATTCCCCCATTGGAAGCCGGAAAGAAAAGGTTTAATTCCCATGCGTCCGGAAGATGAGGAACTGAAAGAGGGAATAGAAGAGTTTCATAAATTGTTCGATCATTTAGCAACTTTGCCCAGCTATCAAAGAATTGAAAGCAGCGAAGAAACAGCACAATTGCGCCGATTTAGTTTTGAAAAGCCGGGGGGCGAGGGAAATATTTTGTTCCGTCCCGTCGGTCAAATTGCTTTAGCTAATGCTTTGGGAATTCTAGTATTTAGAAAGAAATTGTCGCTGACATCTGTTTTTGACAAACTCCGCAGGTATGATGTGGATGAAGGATTTAGCTACATGGAGAATCCTGAGTCGGCGTGGTACGGGATTTTGTACGATCCGAACAAAAAGCGAATGCTAGTTTCGGGAAGGGATTTAGCCACGAAGTTAATTGTATATTTGGTGGCGGGAATTGAGGACGATATGGATCGGGCTCATTTGCGGCAAGCGGTGGCCCAAGCGAGGACTTTTGAGGATAAAGCTGTTAGTTTTAATAGCAGGTTTGTGCATCCGAAAGAGGTGGGATTGCCGCAGGTGCTGAGTTAAGTTTCTATTGGGCAAAGTCCACAGCGAGTAACACTGAGCAGGAAGCAAATTAGTTTTGTATAATTGAAACTGCACCTGATCTAGAACCAGATTATGACCATCGCTGAACAGATTTACGCGATCGCCAAAACCCTTCCCAAAGACCAAGCTAGCGAAATTCTGACTTTCGCTGAATTCGTCTATGCTAAGCATTTGAGCGCGAACCAGCAAACAGACACTGTAGACTCTCCGATTCCTTGGGCTGAACTTGTTTTTTCCCTGGCTGGAACTTGGGGAAAAGATTTTCCATCTCTAGAAGATATTCGTGCTGAATCTGGACAAGATATTTTGCGGGAGAGTCTATAAATGTACGTTTTGGATACAAACACCTTGATCTACTATTTCAAAGGTCAAGGACAAGTTGCTCAAAACATTGCTAATGTTTTACCCCAGGAAATAGTCGTTTCTGCGATCGTTATTTTTGAGTTGCAAGTCGGCATTGCTAAATCCAATTCGCCGGCCAAACGCACTCAACAACTTCAGCAACTTTTGAGCCGAGTTAACGTTATTGCTTTCGATCGCGATGCTGCTGTTGCGGCTGCTACAATTCGCGCCCAGTTGGAGCAACAAGGTACTCCCATCGGCCCGATCGATGTTTTGATTGCAGGGACAGCCGTAGCCCTTCAAGCGATTCTTATCACCCACAATGTCAAGGAATTTTCTAGAGTTTCGGGACTCGCGATGGCAGACTGGTATTGACTACCTTCCCAACTAAAATGTTGTTAAATTCGTACTTTTAAGAGTATATCGTAATCCCCCAATTCATCCGCAAACAGAACCTGGATGCTGGGTGGTTCAGACATCAATACCATCCCAAAGTTCTGCGATCGGGTGAACTTTGCCGTCTTTTACTTCTTGAAGCGCAATCAGGAGGCTGTTGAGGATATCTTCTTTAGATAATTCCTCTTCGTCTTCTTGAAAAAGTTCGCGTAGGGATTGCAAAATCAAAGTTTCGATTGGCAGGTTAAGTTTACCAGCTTTCTCAAGAAGCTGCTGTTCTAAATATTCAGGAATGGTGAGAGTAATTTGCATTGGGTGTACCTCTTGTTATCACAAACTTTCAAGCCGACAGTATTTTAATTGTTAGATGATTAACTACTACTATTTCTTGCAGCTTCTAATTTTTGGCGAATTGCAGCTTGAACTTTCTGATCAAAATCAGGATCGCCGGGACTTGCAATAATCCTCAGCGGATGCTGATTGATTCTGTCTAAGTACGCTTGAAAAGCGACTCTATCTCCTCGATGTCTAAGAAAATATTTTTTCAATTCAGTATTCGACATTGCGTTATAGTTAACTTGGCTCATCAGCAAACTCCCCATTCGGTAAAATTTGGAACTCAAGCTCTTCGTCATACCCAGCCAATATGTATACGTTACGAGTGCGATCGTCAACACAAACAAGATGTATGGGCTGAAGCATTGTGTAGGTTAGTTGATAGCAGATGCGATATAAACTCTCTAGAGA
>JAYUGZ010000309.1:0-4855 GCA_043767465.1 Cyanobacteriota bacterium | reverse complement strand
TCGCCCGACAACACTCTAACCCAATACAGTTGGGATAAGACAGTCCGATCGGCAAAACCCTGTGAAAAAAAGATACGGAGATTGCTTCGTTCCTCGCCATCACAACCGCTGACAATCGCGGATTGCACTCTAGCCAAAAATCACCTCCGGCGGCGCCATGTCAGGCCCCATAATCATTCCACCGTGACTGTTAGACTTCTTCAAACCAGGTTGAGGTGCTTTTTCTTGGCTTTTCTGAGCCGGTGCAACCGAAGCTGGCGGTTTCACCTGCGGCTGAGGTACTGCATTTGCTCCGGGCACCACAGGTTGCTGCGACAGCCAACCCACACCCCCTATAGCCCCAGCCATCAAGGCGGTGTAGCCGAGGTACAAATGCACCGGTCGCATTTGAAAGCCTTCGGATGAGTCGGAGTTGGAAACAGACATATACGTGCCGGGAATTGGACTGGGGGCGGGTTTGGGCAGAGCATTCGCCATGGCGCTGCCGTCTAGTCCCAAGGCGTCGCCCAGCCTGCGGATAAAACCTCTAACGTAAATATCTTGGGGCAGTTTCTCGATTTGTCCATTTTCGATCGCTTCGATGTGATGCAGCGGTACGAGAGTTTGGCTGTGAAGTTGCTGGAGGGATAGCGATCGAATTTGCCGTCCCTTGCGCAATTCTCTACCCAACTCCTGCAAGCATTCTTCTCGCTGCTGAACTGCTATTGCTGCTTCTTCTTCCTGGGTGAGTTTTTTCGGTTTCTTGGAAAAACCGAAGCCTGGGAGGGATTGGGGGGGGGCGATGACAGTTGCGGGTGCGGCCGACTCGACTTTAATTTCGTCTTTGGGGGCTTGTGGGCTTTCTTCTAAAGTGTTGGTTTCTCGATCGAACTTTTCTGTCTCGGACTCGGTTTTGGGTGGAGCTTCCAAACTAGCGTTGCGCCAATAGAAAACAGGATCAGCTATTGGCGGGTCTAATTCTCTAACATAGGGTGCAGCGGGAATTGCAGCAGCCAAATTCTCTGGAGCGACTTGAATTTCTGTTTTGTTTGGTTTGCCAAACCTGTCAAATGCGAGCTTGACGGCTTCTCTGCTAACTGCTCTAATTAAAATTTCGGCAGCGGAGGCGGCCGAGCCCAACATGGTTTGCAAGCTAGCTAGAGCTTGGCTGTAGGTGTCGCTACAGAGGAGTTCAGCTTCTATTTGACCTAGGACAGAACGAAAACTTTCTTGAGAAATTTCAATAGTTGCGTGATCTGTTACCCCAAAATAAGCCTCGGGTTTCAGTGCCATGATGTTTATGTCTTGCTAGAAGGTATCTGAGTACGTTCTTCGACAGCTTGGCATTGATTCCGGATGTCGGTTGGAGGATAGTGGGCATCGGGCCGAAGAGCATCGGGCAAACAGGGCGAAGCGAAGCGGAGGGATTGGGCGAAGCGAAGCGGAGGGATTGGCCAATTCCCCAAGACTATTGCTTGTGGATGCGATCGAGTAACCAAAGAGCCCCAATCGTCCCGACAAAGTGGGCAACAGTGGCGTGAGTATTGGCGAGTACCACAAATATGTCTAAAGGCTGAATAAATCTGCTGAAATCGACTGCCGCACCGAACAAAGCTTGCGGCTGAGCCAGAGATTTGGCTAAAAGCGTGCCGCTGATTGCTTCTGCACCGATCAGTGTCAGCAGCATTCCTGATAAGTTGCTCATCAGTGTCAACTGCACTTGTTTGATGGTTTCTGCTTTTTTGGGGCGGACAGCGTTGGTGGCGGGCGATCGCAATTGTCTCGACAAACGGGTGAAGCTCCAAGCGCGATATACGCTGTAACCGAGCACTGCCAGCCCGCAAATGGCAAAAAATACGCCGCCACCGGTGCCGGCACTGGTTGAGCCAGCACTGGCGGCACTGGGGATGGCGAAGGGGATGGCAAACAGCAAAATTATCGCCGCTACCACCGCCAGCACTGACTGCACCCAGAAGCACACCCAGCCTGCTGTACGAAGGGCAAAGGCAACTCGCTGTACAGCTACGGGAAGCTGATCGGTTTCTAACTGATTAGTCATATTTTGAGCGGATATAATTGAGTAGCTTTACTTGATCGCAGTTTTTTCTCTTCGCGGACGGTTGACGGCGGTTAACCCTCTTGATAATCGCAGCAAAAATGTTTAAGATTTGTAACTAACATTCAATTTCAGATCTCAATAGCGTCGATCGCAAGGTACTCAAGCAATGACACAACTACAACCCACTGTCACTCCCAAACTGGAACAACCAAAGTTTGGCTTCAACAGCTACGCGGAACGCCTGAATGGTCGAGCCGCGATGATCGGTTTTTCGCTAACTTTAATTATCGAGTATGTCACAGGCCAGGGGTTGCTGGCCTGGTTAGGTCTCAACTAATTTTAGCAATGGCGCGGTCGGCTTCACACTTGGTGTTGAATTTCGGCGCCGCGGGTGTCACACTGCCGATCGCGACAAATTCGGGAATTGATTAGAATAGTAATTACAAACAAGTCCAGCGACTTCTCTGTCGAGAGAAAGCGGTTCAGCGAATGCAAGATCTGGCTTTTGGAGAGATCGGCAATCAAATTTTGAGGCGATCGGCTTGGCATTTTTGCCTCGCTCCCGTACAATTCCCCACAGGCGAGAAGATTAATTTAGGTGAAGCTAGTCTCAAAGCTAGAAATCCCGATCGTTCCGCCAACTCTAAGTTTTAGAGCTTGCAAATAAATATAGAACAGAGTAAAACCAAATGAATGCTTCGTGGACGCGACTTTTGAGGTCTGCTTACCGTAGAGAGCCGATTACCAGCTTTGTGGTGACAGTGGGCGTTGTCGATGCAGCGATCGGCAGCATCGGTGCAAGCGGCTCTCTATTGGCTTTTGGGCTGGGTACTGCTGGGGTGGCGGTGGCCCTCCGCTGGTGGCAAATTTACCGCTCTGGAACCGAACAACCCGCACCTGCTGCCGAATACTATCTTCCTCCTCAGTCTTCTCGCCCTCAGTTGCCCGTGCTCAACAACGTGTCTAAGAAAAATCCTCCTTATTAAGATTACCGGGCAGTGACGACTGGGCGAAGTGGCGATCGCACTTGCCTGCATCTGAGGCAATATTAAAGATAGGGCCAGAAAAGTCTTTCGCTCCTCGATCTTAGAGGCTGGGTTTATGAATATTACTGTGGCCGAGAAACTGCACAAAATTGGCTCTGTAGCGGGCTGTAGCGGTTTGTCGGTGAAAACTGTTCGCTACTATGACGAGATGGGCTTGCTATCTCCAGCGGTGGAGCGCTCGCCCGCTGGTTATCGGCTGTTTGGGGAGGCGGTATTCAACCGGTTGGCGTTTATTAAACGATCTCAGGCTCTCGGTTTGAGCCTTCAGGAAATTAAGGATATTTTACAGGTTCGCGATCGCGGAGAGTTGCCTTGCTCGGAAGCGAAGCAGCATCTAACTTTGAAGGTAGAGGAAATTTCCGGGCAAATTGCAGCATTAGAGACGTTGAAGAGGGAGTTGCAAGCTATCCTCAACCGCTGGCAAGAGCAGCCCTCGCCGGAGCGCATTTCTCGCACGATTTGTCCGAACATTCAGCGCGATTGAGCTACAGCAGAAAGATACAAAAAAAGGGAAGGAATTATCGGTTTCCTTCCCTTGGTTGTTTGGTGATTTTGAGCCTTTAACTTTTTCCGGAGAGTTTGCTGTTGCTTTTTGAGCTGTCGAGCTCTGGCCGAGCCGCCTTTGCCTTTGGAGTTTCTGCCCTCGCTGCGGGGAGATTCCCAACTTTTTAGTCTCATATTTTTATTTTTTGATACCACTTTTATTGTACACGGACACAATTTTAATGTCAAGTATTTTTGAGGTCTATTTTTCCTAGTATAAATTATTGACTGATTAGGATTTGCAATTATAGCAATCGCCACAGCGGTGAGGACATAAATAACCTCATGAATAGAGCCTCCTAACCCATAGCCTAAACGGTTTGATTTCCTGATTCTGCAACTGTCAACTGTCCACTGTCAACTGTCCAGTGCTATAGCTCTAAAGTCTTAAATCGAATCACCTTAAACCCAATAATAGCGCGATGCCAGCGATCGCACCAACCACGCCCAAAACAGCCCGGAGGCTCACTTTTTCGCCCGCGAGCACCGCTAAAGGCAGTATAAACAGGGGACTTGTAGAACTGAGTGCTTGATCGATGGCTGCGGGTGCATATTTCAGGGAAGTCTGTTGCAGGAAAATGCCTAGATACGTTCCTAAAAAAGCTGCTAAAATTATTGCACCTAATATTTTTGGCGCTCTTAATTGTTTGCAAGTGTCAAGGTTTGTTCTGTTCAAAAAGCACAGCATGACTGCCATACCGCCGCTCAAACGCAAGGCCGCTGTCCACAGGGGATCAATATCTATTTGATTGAAGGCGGCGCGGGATAAAACTGCTCCGGCGGCGTGGGCTGTTTGTCCTAATAAACTAATGCCTAATCCTTGCCAAAGATGTTTGGATGGTAAGGTTGTTTCGGCTGTGCGTTCGGCAATTACCCAAGCTACGCCGCAGATTGTTAACAGAATGCCTGTACAAGCAATAGGCGATAACTTTTCTTGCAAAAATATGAAGCCAAATAACGCTGTTAAAGGGGGAGATAGGGTTTCTAAAAGCAGTGCTCGTCTTGCGCCTAAATATTTTAATACAATAAACCAAGCGGTGTCTCCGATGCCAATTCCTAGGGCGCCGCTGATGAGCAGCATTGCTAAAATATTGGGGTTGACGGCTGGTAAGGATTTGCCTAAAATTAGTATAGAACCCATTTGACATCTAAGAAGAGGGTGCAAGCCTTCTAATCATCAGCCTAATAAAACAAAGGTTGAGCTTGGCAGTCGCCGCTGTCAAACTTC
>JAYUGZ010000308.1:0-4857 GCA_043767465.1 Cyanobacteriota bacterium | reverse complement strand
GTGATCGATGTCGGCACCGGCATGACTCCGCTGGTAAAATCCCACCGCCTAGCGCGCAGGCTGGGTCTAAAAAATCTTTACATTAAAAACGATGCTGTGAATATGCCCACTCTCAGTTTCAAAGACAGAGTGGTGTCAGTTGCCCTCAGCAGAGCCAGAGAATTGGGTTTCACAACGGTATCCTGTGCCAGCACTGGCAACTTAGCTAATTCTACCGCTGCGATCGCAGCCCATGCCGGTCTCGACTGCGTAGTCTTCATCCCTTCAGACTTAGAAGCTGGCAAAGTCCTCGGCACTCTGATTTACAACCCAACTGTCATGTCAGTTCACGGCAACTACGACCAAGTTAACCGCCTCTGCTGCGAAGTCGCCAATACACACGGCTGGGGATTTGTCAACATCAACCTGCGTCCCTACTATTCCGAAGGCTCGAAAACCCTTGGCTACGAAGTTGCTGAACAACTAGGCTGGCAATTGCCCGATCACATCGTCGCTCCCCTCGCTTCCGGCTCTTTGTTCACAAAAATCTACAAAGGCTTTCGAGAATTTGTCGAAGTCGGTTTAGTTGATGACAAGAAAGTCCGCTTCAGTGGCGCTCAAGCTGACGGTTGTTCCCCCATCGCCCAAGCATTCCGCGAAGGTCGCGATTTCGTGACACCAGTCAAACCGAATACAATTGCTAAGTCGATCGCGATCGGCAATCCAGCAGACGGTATGTACGCCTTGGAAGTCGCTCGCAAAACCAACGGCAACATCGAATCCGTCAACGACACCGAAATTATCGAAGGCATGAAACTGCTAGCAGAAACTGAAGGCATCTTCACAGAAACCGCAGGTGGCACCACGATCGCAGTCTTGAAGAAACTCGTAGAAGCAGGTAAAATCAATCCCGACGAAACCACCGTCGTCTACATCACCGGCAACGGCCTGAAGACGCAAGAAGCCGTCCAAGGCTACATCGGCGAACCCATCACCCTCGAACCAAAACTAGAAGCCTTCGAGCGCGCCCTAGAACGTGCCCGCACCCTCGAACGCTTAGAATGGCAACAAGCTTCTGTTTAATAGTCATTAGTTATTGGTTATTGGTTATTGGTTATTAGTTATTGGTTATTGGTTATTGGGATCAACAACTGACAACTAACAACTAACAACTAACAACTAACAACTAACAACTAACAACTAACAACTAACAACTAACAACTAACAACTGACTACTGACTAAGGACTAAGGACTCAAAAAAATGACTGTTAAAGTTTTAATTCCCACACCACTGCAAAAATTCACTAACAATCAAGCCACCATCGAATGCGGCGGCGCCAACATTTCCGAATTGATTGAATCTCTCGAAACAAATTGTCCCGGAATCAAAAAAAGCCTGTGCGATGAAAAGGGAGAACCCCGCAGATTTCTGAACTTCTACGTCAACAGCGAAGACATCCGCTTTTTAAAAGGCTCACAAACTGCTCTCCAAGATGGCGATGAAGTCAGCATTGTTCCAGCAGTTGCTGGTGGTTGATTAATTTTTGCAACCGCAGATGGGGGCAGATAAACACAGATGAACGCAGATAGAATTAAGTTACTATCTGCGTTTATTTGTGTTTATCTGCTGTTGATATCATGTCCTCCGAGAACTCCCAGAACAAGATTAGTTTGTAGTGACGACTTTAGTCCTCATGAAGAAGGACTAAAGTCCGAACGATCAAACCTACGGGTAATTGACTGGACATGATATGAGAAACGAACCTTGGTTTTGCCAGGGATTGTTCGTCTTAGGAAACGACGGAAGCAACTTTTGCTGCTGTCCGGGGGCGACGACGACCTGTTACTGCATTAGCAGGAACTGGCGCTGGCGCTGGCGCAGATGTCGATGATGGCCCTAATAGCTTGGGTGCTTCTAGAGAACCGGGAGTCACTGCTGCTGTTTCCCATTTCACAAATAATGCTCCTTCGGGAATTTGCATCAGGAATACTAGCATGGGATTGCTTTGTAGTTCCCGGCGCAGTACGCGCTGAATTGCCCGCTCTATTTGCGTTTGCACTCCTACCCAGTCCACATCAACTCCTGATTCGGCAGTTGTTGAAGGTCTGACAAATTCCGACCAACGATCGCTTAAAATAGTCTCAATCGTTTGTGTGATCGATTCTTGTAACAGTTCGCGATCGGCTGATGTGACTACACCTTTCAAATGTATTTGCGGTGTAGCAACCAATTTGCCTTCTGCATTTAACGCCGCAGCTACTGTCACCGCGCCGTCTCCAGCCAACTGTTGACGTTCTTTGAGGACGTTCGCCTTCACTACGCCCGATCGCGAAGAGTCTACCAATTCAATTCCTGAAGGTACTTTAGTACCAAGTCGCATCGAATTTTCAGTTAATTCTACGACATCGCCGTTGTCAATAATCACCATATTGCTCGCGGGAATGCCCATGCTTTGAGCCGTCTTGGAGTGCTGAACCAGCATCCGGTGTTCCCCGTGTACCGGCAAGAAGAACTTGGGACGAGTCATGTTAATCATTAACTTTTGGTCTTCCTGACAACCGTGCCCGGAAACGTGAATGCCTTTGTCGCGCCCGTAAACCACGTTTGCTCCCAGCATCATCAGTTTGTCGATCGTGTTTACCACTGCGATCGTATTTCCCGGAATCGGATTAGCCGAGAAAATGACTGTATCACCTTTTCTGATTTTCAGTTCGTGATGTTCGCCGTTAGCAATCCGAGTCATCGCCGCCATCGGTTCGCCTTGAGAACCCGTAGTCAAAATCAAAACCTTGTCTTCAGCCAAATTGCGGATTTCTTTCAGAGGTTTGAAAATACTATCTTCGCATTTGATGTAGCCGAGATTGCGGCAGTGAGCGATGACATTCAGCATCGACCGGCCAACCACTCCGACAAACCGATTGTTTTTCTTAGCCAAGTCCAAAACAATTTGCAATCGGTGTACCGATGAAGCAAAAGTCGTCAGCAGTACCCGTCCCGTTGCTTGAGCGATAATTCTGTCTAAATTCGGAGCAACAGAACGTTCTGAAGCGGTAAAGCCAGGAATTTCCGAGTTAGTAGAATCGCTGATCAAGCACAGCACGCCTTTCTCGCCGTACTCCGCCAGCTTTTGCAAATCAAAATGCTCGCCGTCTACAGGAGTGTGGTCAATTTTAAAGTCTCCAGTGTGAATGATAATTCCGACTGGAGTGTGAATTGCCACCGTGAAGCTGTCGGCCATCGAGTGAGTGTTACGGATGTATTCGACTAAGAAATGTTTACCAATTCTTACCGTGTCCCGTGGTCGAACTGTTCTCAATTCGGTGCGGTGAGATACTCCGGCTTCTTCCAATTTTCCGGCAAGCAAAGCCATCGCCAAACGCGGGCCGTAGATGACTGGAATTTCAAATTGTTTGAGGTGATAAGGAATGCCACCGATGTGATCTTCGTGACCGTGAGTCACAATCATACCTTGAATTTTGTGGCTGTTTTCCCGCAGGTAAGTCATGTCTGGGAGGACAATATTTACACCGTGCATTCCATCTGTCGGGAATGCTAAACCTGCATCTAAAAGAATTATTTCGTCGCCGTACTCGAACACACAGGTGTTTTTACCGATTTCGTGCAACCCGCCGAGGGGAATAACTTTTAGCACAGATGCAGTTGTATTTTTGATCATACGTATCCTTAGTTAGTTGTTTTTGTTATTTGTCTGTTGTCTTTCGTCTTTCGTCTTTCGTCTTTCGTTCGTAGGGCGATTATTTTCCAAATATTTATGGAAAACTCCCCGGCGGGTTTTTCTATACCCGTACAGTCAGTTGTCTTTTGCCTTCAGTCCTTAATCTTCAGTCTTTGATCGAGCACCATTAGCTAATTACTAACAGTTAATGACTGATGACTGATGATTAATGACTAATCACTAATAACAACGAATATTCAGTTGTCTGAAAACTCGTTCTCGCCTATCTAGCTAGCTGATACTGTGGCTAGCTGACTCAGTACGTCCTTTAACTTTTGAGTTACCTCAATGGGCGGATCGCAGAGGGGCGGACGGGTAGAACCTACATCCCAGCCTTGAAGCCTAAGAGCTGTCTTGACGGGAATGGGATTTGTGGTGAGAAAAAGAGCTTTAAACAGATCAAAAAGTTGCAAGTGAATCTGGGTCGCGACTTGAACTTGACCAGTCTCGAAAGCTTTGATCATCTGTTGCAGTTGCTCTCCTACCAGATGGCTGGCTACGCTAACTACACCAGATCCTCCTACTGCCAACATTGGCAAAGTTAGGGAATCATCTCCAGAATAGATCGCAAATTCAGGGGATGTCAAGCACCGGATTTGACTTGCTTGATCTAAGTTGCCACTTGCTTCTTTTACTGCCACAATGTTGGAGATTTCTGCCAATCGAGCTACTGTCTCCGGCAACATATTTTGGCCTGTGCGACCGGGGATGTTATATAACATTATAGGCAATTCTGGAGCAGATTGCGCGATCGCCCGAAAATGATTGTACAAACCTTCTTGCGGCGGCTTGTTGTAATAAGGCACCACCTGCAAACATCCGTCCAAGCCTAGTTTGGCTGCTTTTTGCGTAGCTGCGACTGCTTCTGAAGTAGAATTCGATCCGGCTCCTGCTATTACCAAAGCTTTACCTGCGACCGCCTTTTGCACCACCTGAAATAATTGGTACTCTTCATCCCAGCTCATAGTGGGAGATTCGCCCGTAGTTCCGCACACTACTAAGCTATCCGTACCGCGATCGGCTAAATGAACTGCCAATTGCTCTGCTACCGCATAGTTAACGCTGCCGTCTTCCTTAAACGGCGTAATCATTGCAGTCAGAACCCGTCCAAACTTTACCACACTTTCTCCGATTTTAGAC
>JAYUGZ010000307.1:0-12216 GCA_043767465.1 Cyanobacteriota bacterium | reverse complement strand
GCACTATATAACTCCGATGCACCCGGAAACGATATAACGGATGGAAGGAAGAGGGAACAGGAAAGATTTTCCCCCTCTCCCCCTCTTTCCCCTCTCCTCAGACGTTGGGTTTGATATAGGCAATTGCCGATCGCGAGATCAGAATTTGTGTTTCTGAGGCATCGAGGAGGCAAATGCAGCTATGATCCTGCCAAAAAATTCTGCCGGCTAACAAGTCGCCAGTCATCAGTTTGATCTCTAACTGTTCTTTGTCTTTGATGTAGCTTTGTATTAAGCGAACGCTGGGCAATCCGGTCTCAAATTCTGACATAGTGGGGAATGGGTAAATTGGTTATTAGTCATTAGTCATTGGTTATTAGTCATTAGTCATTAGTCATTTTTTTGCGATCAACTGTCAACTGCTTGCGGGTTCGCGTAGCCGAAGGGTCAACTGCTTTACCCGATCGCCCTTCGGCTACGCGAGCGGATAAACGCAGTCGTTGGGTCAACTATTAACTGTCAACTGTCAACTGTCAACTGTCAACTGTCAACTGTCAACTGTCAACAGAGGTTTGTTTTTATGCCGATCGAGTTTGCGAAGTATCACGGACTGGGCAATGATTTTATTCTGATTGACAACCGCCACTCCTCAGAACCAGTTTTAACACCAGAACAAGCTGTGTCCATGTGCGATCGACATTTCGGGATTGGCGCAGACGGCGTGATTTTTGCTCTTCCCGGTCAAAACGGCACTGACTATACGATGCGGATTTTTAACTCCGACGGTTCGGAACCGGAAATGTGCGGCAACGGGATTCGCTGTTTGGCTAAGTTTATCGCCGATTTGGAAGGTGAGAAGGCAAAAACTGAGTATCGCATCCACACTCTGGCTGGTGTGATTAGCCCCGAATTGCTTCTTGACGGTCAGGTTAAGGTGGATATGGGAGTTCCCCGGCTGCTGGCTGCGGAAATTCCGACTAAGTTGGCGGCACCGGATGCGAAAGTGATAGATGTGCCGATCGAAGTTGCCGACAAATCTTGGTCTGTTACCTGTGTTAGCATGGGTAATCCTCACTGCATTACCTTTGTAGAAGATGTTTCGGCTGTTGCTTTGGAAACTGTCGGGCCCGGGTTTGAACACCACTCAGCCTTCCCGCAGCGTACAAATACTGAATTTATTCAAGTTATACGACGGGACTACGTAAAAATGCGGGTGTGGGAAAGGGGCGCAGGTGTTACTCTAGCTTGTGGGACTGGTGCTTGTGCTGCTGTGGTGGCTGGGGTGTTGGTCGGAAAGTGCGATCGAACAACTGCTGTTGAACTCCCCGGTGGCCTTTTGGAAATCGAATGGGCAGAAATTTCTGGCCGGATTTACATGACTGGGCCGGCACAACGAGTATTTACTGGTTGTCAGTAGTCAGTTGACAGTTGTCAGTTGTCAGTTGTCAGTTGTCAGTTGTCAGTTGTCAGTTGACAGTTGTCAGTTGTGATTAGTCATTAGTCATTAGTCAGTTATGATTAGTCATCAGTCAGAAGGAGTTTTTGTGGAATCGACAAACAAGGGAAAATTTTTCTTTAATTCTTTAATTATGAAGAATGATGAATGACTAATCCCTTGCACCTTCTGAATTCATTGACTGAATAATTATTAGTGATGACTAATAACTAATAACTAATAACTAATAACTAATAACTAATAACTAATAACTAATAACTAAGCCTGAATTCTAAAATCTAAAATCTAAAATTAAGTAGGTGGATGTGCATGGCTGGAGGTATTTATCTGATTCAGGACGACGACAGGCTGGTAGAAATGATGGAACAGCCCTACGACTCGGAAGACCAGTTACAAGACTTGCTTGTAACTTATCCTAATCTGATCGCGGGAGACCAAATCGATCGGGCGACGGCGCGGAAATGGCTGCTAATTTCACGGGAAGCAGCAGTGTCCACCGATGAGGAAAGTGCCGTCCAGTGGTCGCTGGATCACTTGTTTCTGGACCAAAATGCAGTTCCTACTTTGGTGGATGTCAGGCGCACTCATAATGCTGCACTCCGGCAAAAAGTTTTGGGTCAGTCGATCGACTATGCTGCTAATGCGTTGGTTTATTGGCCGGTCGATTCAATTATTGCTCTGTTTGAAGCTAATTGTCGCGATCGGGGCCGCGATCCCGAACAAATTTTTGAAGAGTTTCTCGGTGTCGATGCTAACGAAGACAGATTTTGGCAGAAAGTTAAAACTAATTTGCAAGCGGGTAAAGTTCGCTTAGTGTTTGTAGCTGACGAAATTTCCGCTGAAATGCGCCGAGTTGTGGAATTTCTCAACGAACAAATGGACCCGGTTGAAGTTTTGGCGCTGGAAATTAAGCAGTATGTAAGTGAAGACGGTTTGAAAACCTTGGTTCCCAGAGTGATCGGTCAGACAGCCGAAGCACAGCAGAAAAAATCCAGCGCCACGCGCGAAAGAAGGCGCTGGGATGAATCTTCATTTTTTGCGGAAATCAAAGCTAGACGGGGCGCGGACGAAGCGCAAATGGCAAGAGAAATTTACCTTTGGGCCAGAGGTCAAGAACCCGAAGTTCAAATCCAGTGGGGAACGGGGGACGCCTACGGCGGTTTCGCCGCCCAATTGCCTCAAAAGGGCAAAAAACCCTATCAGTTATTCACTGTAGATATTGCTGGCAGAATGGAGATTTCTGCTGACAATTACGGTTCCCAACCGCCATTTAATGGAGAACAAAATTGGCTGGAATTGAGAAATAAGCTAAGTTCTATCGGTCTGTCGCTCCCTACAGAACCGGGCGAGAGAAGGTCGCCAAGTCTGGCTTTGTTTACTTTGCAAGATGAATACGCCCTGAAGCAAGTTATAGAAACTTTTGGCTGGGTGGTTGAAGAAATCAAAAGTTTATAGTCATTGGCCAAACAGGGAATTGGCCAAACAGGGAATTGGCCAAACAGGGAATTGGCCAAACAGGGCATTTAAATTAGACATCGACCATATTTCTTGTGGAACAGGCATCCTGCGTGTTCAAAACTGGCTTTTCTGGAGATGTCTATTGTACATTCACCGCAGGCGGGACACCCCACAAGACTTTGATTCTTTTTTGATATACAATTTAAATGCAGAGCAGCTTATCACCAACAACTAACCAATAACCAATAACCAATAACCAGTAATTAATAGCGAATGTTTGCTTGTTTCAAACGGCGTAAAGCTTCTCCCAGCCGATCGCAATCTGCAATTAAACTAACCCTAACATATCCTTCGCCGCCAGGGCCAAAGGCATTACCAGGAGTCAGAACTACACCAGTTTGCTGCAAAACATTCAGGGCAAAATCAGTAGAACTCATGCCCGGAGTGCAAGGAACCCAAAGATACATTGCAGCCAGAGGTTTAGGAATATTCCACCCCAATTCTGCCAATCCTGCAACCATAAAATCGCGACGAGTGCGGTAGCGTTCTTGCACTTCATGCAAGTAACTGTCTGGCAATTGCAATGCTGTTTCTGCTGCTGCTTGCAAAGCCGAAAATATACCGTAATCTAAGTTAGTTTTCAAGGTTCGCAAACCTTGAATTATCTTGCTATTCCCTACTACAAAACCAACACGCCAGCCGGCCATATTATAGGTTTTCGACATCGTATGAAACTCAACACCGATTTCTTTACCGCCGGGAATTTCTAATAAACTTGTCGGTTGATAACCGTCAAAGGCTAATTCCGCATAACACAAATCGTGAACCAGCAAGATTTGATGTTTGTGTGCGAAAGCAACAATATCTTTGTAAAATTCGCGGGGGGCCGTCGCTCCGGTCGGATTACTGGGATAATTGAAATAGAGTATTTTTGCTTGTTCGGCTACGCTGTCGGGAATGGAACCTAAGTCAATTACCCAGTCATTCTCTGGTTTGAGGATGATGTTGTGAACTTTGGCACCGGCGATAATCGGGCCGCGAAATAATACCGGATAAGCGGGACTCGGTACTAATACTAAGTCGCCAGGATTGATATAGGCGATCGCAAAATGTGCTAAACCTTCTTTGGAACCCAATAAAGGCAATGCTTCGCTTTCTGGATCGAGTTCAACATTGTAGCGGCGGCTATACCATTTGGTAATTGTGCGACGGAAACTAGCAGTTCCTTCAAACGGTGGATAGCCGTGATTTGCAGGATTTTGGATAGCTGCGACGGCCGCTTCTACTACTGGTTGAGGAGTTGCACCGTCGGGGTTTCCCATTCCTAAATCTATTAAATCTAGTCCTTGTTCGCGGGCGTGGGCTTTGAGTTCATCGAGACGGGCAAATACATAGGGCGGTAGTGTTTGCAACCTGTCAGCAGGGCTAATCCAATCCAAGGTCATTTTTTGTGTATCAGTTGTTAGTTGTTTTCCGGGTTCGTAGTCAGGACTTTAGTCCTTTCTAACACAGCCTTTTCAGGACTAAAGTCCTTACTACAAACTGTTTTAATTCTTAATTTTTAATTGTCCCACAAGTGGTGCTGTAGAAAACATCGAATTTTGCCTGGTTCGTAGTAAGGACTTCAGTTTTTTCTAGGGCAAGCTTTTAAGGACTAAAGTCCTTACTACAAACTTTTTTAATTCTTGATTCTCAATTCTCCCACAGGTGCGGTGGTAGAAACCATCGCCGCCATTAATTGTTCGGGAACGACTTTAAATGGCAGTCTGTGGATGTCGGAATTGGGATTGCAAGCTATTTCGGCGGCGCGCTGCAATTGTGTGAGGCTAACGTCTCCGAGTCCTAAGTTGTCTAAAGTTTGAGGCAATCCAATCTCGGCGTAGAATTTTAGTAGTTGCTGTCTGGCGGTGGCCGCGAGTTGATTATTTTGCAGCATTTCTTCTAGGCGCAGTTGCACTAAAATGCCGTAGGCGACTTTTTCGCCGTGCAATGTGCCGTGACTTGCTAATAGATGAGTTAGGCCGTTGTGGACGGCGTGGGCGGCGACGGTTCGACACCCGGCTCCGCCAATTCCACCGATTACTCCTGCTAGCAATACGACGGCATCTGCGACTTCTTGCCAGGTTTCGCTACCGGGTTCTTTGAGGGCGGTGGCTGATTTTTGGAACAGGATATCGCGCAGGATTCTAGCTTGTTGGACGGCTGCAATTATCATGGTTTGTTCGGAGTGTCCGCTGCTGACTGATGCTTCGTACCATTTGGCGATCGCATCTCCGATTCCTGCTACTAATGTCCGCTGGGGTGCAGTTTGAATTAAGCCGTAGTCGAGTATCAATAAATCGGGACATCTGGCTAATGTAACATCGTATTGGAATGCACCTTGTTCGGAATAAATGTTAGAAAGGGCTGTCCAAGCGGCGCAGGTGGCTGCTGATGTGGGGATTGTGACGATCGGGATTTTGCACTGATGCGCGACGAGTTTGGCTGCATCTAGGGCTTTCCCGCCGCCAACTCCGATGATGAAATCGGCTTCATGGTTGCTGGCGGCTTCGCGCAGGTTTTCGAGGCTGGCTTCGCTGCAATCGTTGCCGTAGGCTATCTCCGCAAACTGTAGGGGCGGTGCCCCCGTGCCCGCCCTTGCCCCCGTCCCCGTGCCTTGAAGAATTGGTTGCAGGTAGGGTTGGGCGGCGGCGAGGGAGTTGCTACCGCCGACGATTAGGGGCCGCTTTCCGAAACGGGCGATCGCATCTCCGGCTTGTGATAAGGCTTTTTGACCCCGCAATACACAGGCTGGAGCGATTGTCAAGGAATAAATCGCGGTTGTGTTGGTAGTTTTGGTGCTTTGGGTGTGAGTCATCGAACCACTGGATAAGTGACGGGAAGGTAGACGCTTTGCAGGATTGCTGGATTTCCTAGGATAACTCTAACTCGTGTTGGGCAACATGGTAACTTTTGTAAAGTTTTTATTAAGTATTGTGGTTGGGCATGGGCTGGGGGGGTTCTAAGGGCGATCGAATTATCATTAAAATTGAGGCTTAACGTACAACTCCCAGACTTGTTTCACTGCTGCTGCATCTGGTTGAGAAATTTGCCCGATTTTCGCTAGTAACAAAGACTTTTCCAAACAATCTAATCTAGACAAACGCACTGTTGAAGCAACGCGCAAACCGCTGACAGACCAATCATTAAGAAATACATCAGTTTGGCTGCGGGGTTTTGCAGAGGTGACGGCGGCTGCTACCACATCCTCCCCATCCAACCACAGCAAAAGTATGGGGCGTTTTTTAGAGTCTGCGCCGTTTGTAAAAGGAATATTTGCCACCCAAAAATCACTCCCGTTCAATAGTCGTCATAAAGTCCTTTGTCTTCAGGTGCGTAGCCTTTCAAAAAAGCGTCGTGGCTACGAGTAGTAGCTGGGTTAATTAAATAGTCTTCGCCATCAAGTACCGAAAACTCGGTTAATTCAGGATCGGTCAAAAAATCTTCGGCTGTGGCAGCTATATATGGTGCTAGTATTTTATGGCGTTCTGCGATCGGTAGCCTAGCAATTTCTCTAAGTGATAGCTTGAGAGGAGGTTGGGTTGTTGACGAACTGTTAGACTCAGAACTTTCGCTGGGTAACTGATTTTTATGTTCCGCTTTTTGCACGAGGAATTGTGCAAATTCGAGCACTTCTTGTTGTTTTTCTGCTGGCAATTGTCGCAGATTCTCTAAGACTGCTTGCTCAAAATTAATTGTTTCTGACATTTCAATTACTTTCCCTAAGTGTTTCTGGGTTTATTTCTCACGCCGTCAAGTTTTGTAGTTCCATGTTTGCAAATCGCGCCCTAATTTTCATCTTTCCCTGTTAGTTCACCCATCACACCGCCAAATCTTGATACTCCCATCATTACTGCCACTAACCAGAGTGTTTCCATCCGGGCTAAAACAGACCGAATTAACCTTGGCTGAATGTCCTGTGAGAGTGAAAATTGTGTCTCCATTTTGTATATTCCACAGTTTGATTGTACTGTCTCCACTACTAACAATAATTTGTCCATCCGGGCTAATTGCCACAGAATTAACATAGTCTGAATGCCCTCTGAGAGTGCGGATTTCCTGACCACTTTTCAGATTCCAAAGCTTGACAGTATGGTCATAACTCCCACTAGCAAGAGTTTGCCCATCCGGGCTGATTGTAACAGAAGAAACCGACTTTGAATGCCCTCTAAGACTGCAAATTGTGTGTCCATTTTTTAGATTCCACAGTTGAATAGTTTTGTCATAACTGCCACTAGCAAGAGTTTGTCCATCCGGGCTGATGGCGACAGACCAAACCGAGGCTAAATGCCTAGGGAGATTGCGAATTGCCTGCCCGTTTTTTAGATTCCACAGTTTGATACTATTGTCTTGACTGCCACTAGCAAGAGTTTCTCCATCTGGACTAAAAGCAAGAGACCTAATTAAAGATGAGTGACCCTGTATGGTTCTAAATTCTTGTCCAGTTTCCAGATTCCATAGCTTAATTTGTCTGTCATAACTTCCACTAGCTAAAATTGTTCCATTCGGGTTAATAGCAACGCAATAAACCGCAACTGAATGCCCAGAAAAAGTACGAATCAGCTTTCCTGTGTGGAGATTCCAAAGTTTGCTGCAATTTCCACTGCTATTACTAGCAAAAGTCTTGCCATCTGGACTAATAACTACGCAATCAACAGATGGCATACCTACGCCATTAAGAGTTTTGACACATTTGAAGGAGTGAGCTTTTCTAATGATTTTTTCTTCTATTTGGTGTTGGCGTTGGGCTTCAGCTTTGGCAGCTTTTTCTATTGGTTGTTGGCGTTTTGCTTCAGCTTTGGCAGATGCTTGAGATTGACGTTCAGCCTCTACTTGCTCCATCAGCTTTTTCAACTCCTGTTCATACTGTTCTCCCTGTCGCTGCTGAATATCCTGAAGAATATCAAAATAAGGTTTCACCCATTCTTCTGCCAACCCATCTTCAGCCAATTCATCCCTTAAGTTAAACAACTGAGGTTCGTAGCAGGGGTCAATATTGAGATAATACAAATCCGCTAAAAATCCCGCCAGCAATTTGTGAATAGCTACAATCAACTGCCGAATCATGCGGAGGGCTTTTTTCTCACTTACCCCAGATGCTAAAAGTGCATCTTTTGCCTCTTCCCAGTCAAAAACTTTGGTAGAAAACAGGGAGACTTCCTGATTATTCAGGAATCCCCAAAACCCGACGCGAAAAGTTACCGCATAATCGCTGATATCGCTATATAAAATTGTAGTCGGAACCGGAGATAAAATTCGCTGCAAGCGTTCCACATCAATATCACCAATCGACTCAGTGAAATAGTCGCTATAAAACTTAACCGGGCGTAAGACATCCTGTTGAGGATAATGCTGTCTGAGAAAATCTCCCACACTTCTCATCTCAATTGGCAAATCTTCACAGAAGGTTTCCGGGCATCGCTTGCTAATTTTGGGCGGTGATAGTAAGATTAAGAGGCGGTGTTGCTGCTGGAGTAAAATCTGCTTAGTTTCCTCTCGATTCAACTTAGAAAACCAAGTATCTTTATCCCAAATCGTTTGAATTTCAGCCAGCTTAACCTGAATATCCTTTGCTTGCAATTCCCGCATCAAATCCCGCTGCAAGGCGGCTAACTTCAGTCTGTCTCGCTGTTCCTGTTCCTGCAACTCCATGCGACGTGCAGTTTGTGCTACTGTTAGCTTTAACAATTCCCGGTCTCTGGTATCTTTCGCTTTCGCGTATTCCAGCATTTCTTGAGAATAACGCTGTTTTGCTCGCTCTATCTCAGTCGAATCAGATGAGTTATTGGGAGCGGGAATCAGGATATCCCGGTACTTTTGAGAGTTATTGCCGAAGGCTTCTCCTAGTTTATAGCCAATATTTCTGGCGATGGGTGAGAGGACTTCTGAGATGTAGGGAGCGATAGCGAGGATTGCGTTTGCGAACATAATTGTGGGTGAGGATGCGGTTATTAATAGTGTAGCAACTGGTTGGAATGAAAAAGCCAACTACAAGCGCGTTAATATTGTAAGAGGTCTACGATCCAACGCTGACTAACCATCGCCTTGAACCTCAATAGTATAACTGTAGCCCTGTTCAGTCAGAAACAGTTGGCGGTGTCGCGCAAAATCCTCCTCGCAAGTTTGTAGCGAGACTAATGTATAAAAACTCGCAGTATGTCCATCGGATTTGGGGCGGAGAATTCGTCCGAGGCGCTGCGCTTCTTCTTGGCGAGAACCATATTTACCTGATACTTGAATCAACACATCAGCATCGGGTAAATCGACGGCAAAATTGCCCACGCGAGATAGAATTAATCCGGGAATCTCTTTGTTACGGAATGCTTCGTATAGCCGATCGCGCTCAACCTGTTTTGTCTTACCCGTAATCAACGGCAAATCGGTAACTCGGGCGATCGCATCCAACTGTTCCAGAAACTCACCAATAATTAAAATACGGTGTCCCGCCTCCTTTTGCAACAAACTTTGTACCACATCCAACTTACCCGGATTTTCCGCAGCAACCCGAAACTGACTGCGACGGGGCGCCAGGGCATATTCCATTTTTTCCGCCTCATTTTGGGCGACGCGGATTTCGGTACAATTGGCTGTAGCAATAAATCCCTGTCCTTCCAATTCCCGCCAAGGTACGTCGTAGCGCTTCGGGCCAATTAGCGTGAAAACATCGCCTTCTTTCCCGTCTTCGCGAATCAATGTCGCAGTCAAACCTAAGCGGCGTCGCGCTTGTAAGTCGGCGGTAATCCGAAATATCGGTGCGGGTAATAGATGCACTTCATCATAAATAATCAGTCCCCAGGATTGCGCGTTAAATAACTCGAAGTGGGGGAATTCATCATCTTTTGTCGATCGATAACTGAGCATTTGGTAAGTCGAGAGAGTTACAGAAGCCGTTTTTTTGCTGTTGCTGCTGTACTCGGCGATCGCATCTTCAGTTAAACTCGTCTTGTCCAATATTTCCCTACGCCACTGGTGCACCGAAGTCAAACTGCTGGTGAGAATCAGTGTCTTTTGCTGCACCAAACTCATCGCAATCATCCCCACAATCGTCTTACCAGCCCCGCACGGTAGGACGATCGTCCCACTGCCACCTTTTACCTCTCCGCCTTGATAGAATGCCTCTACGGCTTCCTTTTGATAGGCGCGCAAATTAAAGGGTGAGTCGCTTCCTAAAGTGCGATCGCGCAACGCAATCTTCAACTCGGCACCTTCGACATATCCAGCCAAATCTTCCGCCGGATAACCCACAGCTAACAAAGCTTGTTTGAGTACACCGCGATTCCCCGCATCAACTTGAAAGCAAAGATCCGAAATCCGCTTACCTAACAACGGTTTTACGCGCTCATCCCGCACTAGCAACTCCGTCAGCGGGCGATCGGCAATCCGCAGTTGTAAATCGGTATTTTCCGCATCAATCCTTTCAATTACCGTCAATCCGTAGCGCGTACCAAGCAGTGCAATTTCCTGCGCTACCGATTCGGGAATGTCATATTTGGCATATTTTCGCAGCGCTGCGATCATCAATTCAACTAACATTCCCGCCGCCCGCGCATTCCACACACTCAAGGGTGTGATCCGATAGGTGTGGATGTGTTCGGGACTTTTGATTAATTCGGCAAAAGGTGCGATCGCTTCTCGTGCTAATTGCGCTGTCGGGGCGTGAACTTCTAGTAAGATCGATCGATCGCTTTGCACGATTAAAGCATTTTCAGCAACATAACTCATAAGAAGAAGGAAGAAGGAAGTTCGGCAACGGATTTTGTAACGGATGTAACGGATTGAATGAAGAAAGGAATAAGGAAGAAGTTTGCTTGATCAGAAAAGTTTTGTTTATTTGCTCTAGTCCATGTTATGAGGTGTGTCGCGATCGAGATTGTATATCTTTTTTAGGGATTTATCGCCAGCGACGCACCTACAAATACTATCTCTTAAAAATCTTGTGGGGTGAGCATCTTGCCCGCCCCAATATACAATTCTAATGCCACAATAGCTTATTTATCGCTCTGCGGCAAAACATAGCCCATTTGGCGCAAGGCGGTGCGAAATTTCGTTTCCTGGCCCAATGGAACCGCTAAAGTGCGATCGCCCGCCAACTGACAGAACTTTTTAGTACGGGAATCATTCGCAATCAGCAATGCTATATGGGCGGTAGTACATTCGATCAACCTGACACTACCTATATCTTGCACGCTATTCGATCGCTCCGTCACATCCGTCAGAAATTGTTGCACAGTTTGTGGCAGTGGTTCAATACTCCTGGCGTCCAAAAACTCTGTAAACTCTGTTAATAGATATCCGTTTTCAATGGCTGCGAAGATTTTTGGGCGATCGAGCCGCCATACAACATCCGAAACTTTCTTAGTATAGATATCAAGGACGATCGCATCAGATGTCTCGACACCATCTCCCGCCGCAATAATTTCTAGATTCGGTAATACCCGCAGCGTTTGACGAACCTCAATTGCTGGCGGAGTATAGTTATCCGTCAAGCCCAAACAGTAAGCCCCCAAAGTCGTCAAGCGAAAATATACTAAGCCATCATAACGACTTAGGAATTCCAGATTGTCCGTTCCCCAAAGATAGTCATAATCACTTGGTACGAGGAACGGATCGACATATGCAACATCAATGATTCCCAAAGTCGCAGCATATTCAAACAAAAAACAGCGCATATATCGTTCTTCCACAATCGGCCAACTATAGCCACCCAATTCTGATAAATTCCCATACCCAGCTTCACCAATATACAGATAGTACAGTTCCTCAGTCACATCAAATCTATGGCCGGTTGCGACTAGATATCTACTAAAATCATGAAACATAATCCACTTACCCACAGGACATTCTACGAGCACAGAGGCGATCGCATCTCTCCGCCACGGCACATCCGTCATGCCACTTGCGCCCCTCCCAGTTTGTCCTTTGATCGAATCAATGCGGCGAAATTCATCAAAGATTTTGGTCTTTAACCAGCGTTTCCATGCCGTCTGTAAACCTTTGGCGGGTGATTCTTGTAAAGCTTTCACTCCCGCTTTCGTCAAAACTAGCTTTTTGCCCGATCGTTCTGCGAACTTGCTCCCTTGCGCTATCATTATCCAAGCAAAGGGCTTGATACTACCGACTTCCGCGAATACTTCATCATCATAATCGCTATCCTTGGCTAGGGCAATCTGACGCTGTTCCTCATTATAAAAATCACCACCTTGTAATATAGAGGCGATCGCCTTTACACTTCCAGCAGTAGGTAAAGCAGTTTTATCGCTAACAGCAACTTACCAGACTGAATC
>JAYUGZ010000306.1:0-4860 GCA_043767465.1 Cyanobacteriota bacterium | reverse complement strand
ATGGGAACCAATTTCTAGTACCTTTCCTCCATCGATCACAGCGATTTTGTCCGCTTTTTGGACTGTCGAGAGACGGTGGGCAATTACCAAGGTTGTGCGATCGCAACTCAGTTTCTCGATCGCCGATTGCACGTATCTTTCCGAAACCGTATCTAGCGAACTCGTTGCCTCATCTAAAATTAAGATTTCCGGGTTTTGCAGCAAAGCTCTAGCAATTGAAATTCTTTGACGCTGCCCTCCCGATAATATCACACCGCGATCGCCAATTTGAGTATCCAGCCCCTCCGGCAAAAGTTCAATAAACTCATAAGCATTCGCCCCCTTCGCCGCTTCCACAATTTCTTCCTCAGTCGCTTGGGGCCTAGCATAAGCAATATTTTCGCGCACTGAAGCATTAAACAAAAACGTATCTTGGCTCACAATACCCATCGCTTTTCTGAGACTTTTGATCTCAAATTCCCGCAAATCCCTGCCATCGATCGAGATATGACCTTCTGTAGGATCGTAAAATCTCGGCAGTAAATCTGCCAATGTTGACTTACCAGAACCCGAAGTTCCTACCAAAGCCAAAGTAGTGCCGTGAGGTAGAAATAAATCAATTCCTTGCAGAACTAAAGCTTTGTGATTCGGATAACTAAAAGATACTTTATTAAAATGAATTCCCGATCGCAAATGAGTGTATGGCACAGAACCGTTCAGCATAAACGGCTTATCATCGCAGCTCAAAAAATTATTGACCACCTCTACACTAGCCGACGTATTTGCAAATTGACTGCGCCCGCTGTTCAACTGAGAAATCAAAGGAATCAATCGAAAAAGTACCAATAAATAGGTCAGCAAAACAGTAGAAATAGATTCTAGTTCATTCGTAAATATTGTGCGACCTATAAATACAATCAAAATAATAACTATCAAATTAACAACTTCGTTAATTGGGGCAATTGCCGCATAGTTTACCTGAGCCTGAAAATCCGCTTGTTCTCGCCTTTGAATCAAATGCTTGATCCGCTGATATTCCCTTTCCTCGTTCCCTGTTGACTTGACTAGCCGAATCCCAGTCATGGTTTCGAGCACCCTAACCGAATAATCTTTCGACATTTCAGAAAGCAGATGACCAAAATACTTGGAACGGTTAATAATATATTGATTTGTCCAAGCAACTAACGCTAGCAGAACTGTAGCTGTCACCGTCAATTTCCAGGAAATAGAAAGCAGCAAGCCCACAAACACCAAAACGGTGATTGAGGTAGTAAACATTCCAGTCGCCGTACCAACTGCACCAGCAGTCCGGCTAATTTCTCCGCCCAATCTATTAATTAAATCCCCGACTTTAGTTTTAGAGTAAAAATCTAAATCTACTTCTAACAACAACCGCAAACCTGCTTCTCGCAAATCAAAAGTCAGAGAGCGTGTCAGAGAAGTAGCTACTAAAGTATTGATATAACTCGCAATATTTTTCAAAATAATTGTGAGAACAATTGCCCCTGTCATCAGCATTAAACGCTGACTTTGGGGTATTCCCTCAAAGGGATACATCAAAGTTTTAATTAGAGGTGGAGCGCCGCGCAGCTCGATAGCTTCACCCAAAAAACTTAAAAGCACTGGTACAATCAGAGTAGTGCTGATACCGCTGAATAAAGCCCCAGAAAAGCCCAGCATCACAGTTGACAGAATCCTGCCGGGATATCGTCTGGCAAATTTTAGGAGTAGCTTATTGGCAGACATGAAGCATTCCCAGCTAAACAGTACGGCATCTCAAAATATTCTTTAATTACAGCCAGTTTTTCTTCCTCCATTCAGTCGCTTAAATGTCACATCAATATACCTGCAATTATATCTGAAAAAATCGGTGCCATTGCTTGAATGCTATATTTTTTCACGCATCTTTCCCGAGCTTTCATTCCTTGCAAATTCGCGGTCTTCAAATTTTGAAATATCCACTGAATTTTTTGGGAAATTTGAGCAGGAGAACTAGGCTCGACTAAATAACCGGTTCCCCCTAAAATTGCTGGAATATCCCCCACTCGCGTTGACAAAACAGGCTTAGCCATTGCCATGCCATCTGTCAGCTTGAGTGGAAACTGAGCCACCGCTGTCAGAGTGTCTCGCTGAGGAACAACGACAACGTGAGCCGCCGCCAGAACTTCAGGCATCGTCTCGACTGGAAACTTTGGCAGTTTAACAATCCAATCCCCCCATTGTTGCATAAGTCTATCATCATAATCATCATAAGGACTTCCGCCAACGATCGCTAATTTTAAATCTGGCTCATTTAACTGTTCGAGGGCCATCAAAACATCCTCAACACCTTTGTGAGGTCGCGGTGCGCCGGGAAACATCAGAATTCTATACCCAGACAAGCCGTAACGCTCTCTGCTCAATTCAGGATTGTATTTAGCAGGGTCGAACATTTCAGTATCCTTGCCATTAGGCAAATATACACCACCAAAACGCTGTTTCAAAAACTCAGTATCTACGGTGACGGCATCAGCGCGAGAAACTAAACTTTCCATCCACTTCACATATAGCGGATGATCTGGTTTTCTCAACTGACCATTTTGTTTGAAAATATCTCGATAAAGCTGTTTAAAAGAAGGACGATATTTCCATTCATCGCCGCCGAACCAGCTAAGTTCCCAGTCATCTATATCTAAAATGACAGGGCGGCGAGTATCTAGTTTTTTTAGCAAAGATAAACCAAAGCTTGTAGGTTTAGGTTTTACCGCATAAATAATATCCCCATCTATTTTTTTCAAAACTTTTTGAGCATCCATCAAAAAACCTGGATAGTTTTTCCCCGGTATCGCACAGACTGGGATACCTTTCGGAGGAATGGCATACAATTCCTTGCCAAACTGAAATCCGACAACTTCTACCTCATAGTTAAGCTCAATCAGGACTTGAGCTAGGAGAAAAGCACGAATTGCACCTCCTCCCGACAAATCGCTCACCACTAATGAAACTTTCACTTCGCAATTTTTATTAAAAAAGTTGCTTTATTCTCCTACTTAATCGAGCTTTTGTCAAGGTTGGCAAAGCAAACAATACTTCTTTTAGGGAAATCCTCGGATCTTTTAAGGCTAAAGCATCTTTGAGTTCTTGTCTTAATTTGGTTGCTGCTGATGCAGTTCGCAAATAAAGCTCTGGATGAATTAAGGAAAGTTGAAAAATGTTAGTTCTCTCGGCCTCTTTTTGTAAGACAGGATTTGTTGTTAAATATTTCACATCGGCAAATATAAGTATATTCTGGGCGTAGTACCATTTAACTCGCTCGTTTTGCCATATTTTACTTCTCACGCAGTCAATCGCCACATATCCTTGCGCTTGAAATAGTTTCGCCCAATAATCTGGCCACTGTTCGTTAACGTGATTTGTTCCCCCTTGAAATGGTACGGCGGCAGAGAATAGAATTACTGGGCCCAGCTTCACTAAAGACTCTACAAATGCCCGGGCGCACTCAGAGGGTAAGTGTTCTGCTACTTCTAAGGAAATTACTAAATCAAATTGTTGTTCAATCGGCAAAGGCTGAGTTAAATCTAATGCTAAAAAGTTGGCAGCGGGGATTTCTAACATTTGTGGGTCAACCCAATCACCGTCGATTCCCAATATATCTGTAACGCCGTATTCTTGGAATGCTGACAGCCAAGTGCCTGTGCCACAACCCACATCAATTACTCGCTTGGGTTGCACGAATTCCCAAAGGATAGGAATGATTTCTTTGGCTGATTCTTGCGCTGTTTTTTGCAAGTATTGATATAATTCTTGAGTGTAATGTTGCACGGCAGCTAAGTACAAATAAACATTAGATAAATGTAGGAGACTGGGCGGTTGAAATTATGTTGTCCTCTTGAGTCCGCGCACCATCCGGACTTTGTTTTTGTAGGCGCGGTTTCAACCGCCGTCTTCCTTTGTTTTTGTAGGCGCGGTTTCAACCGCCGTCTTACTATTTTAAACGCCAGGGATTGTTAATTTGATTTGGTAAAAATATTTTAGCAGTGCGATCGACTATTTGAGTAAAAAGCGATCGCGTGACGTTCTTTGCGTACTGCGGGCGGTAGGGATAAGTGCAGTGCATGACTTTGATCGGTTTGTCAATAGCCGCATAAACATCTTTCCACTTATCCAAATAGTTGTAAACAGGGGATAAAGTTTTCATTTTCGGTTGGACTGATTCAACAGCAGCAGCAAATGCACCTTGATCCTTCAACAATAGCACATTTTGATTGGCAACTACTATCCCGAAATATTTCTTGAAGTTTTGGAAAAATTCGTGATTTTTACTACTTTTCGTAAAAGCGATAAATCCACCATTGTATTGAATGCTATTTGCCTTTAGTGGCAATCCGACAGACTGCAAAGTTGACAGAATATCCTGCTTGACTCTTAATAAATTGGCAGCTTTAGCAATTGCAGGCTGTACGTCTTCTGTTACCAACAAATCCGCGTCATTAAGATAGTCGAACACCTCATCTATTGGCGCCAGCAAACAAATATCGCAATCCATATAAATAGTCTTCTCAAACAAAGATTCCCCGTACATAGCCAGCTTAGCTTGACGCGACGCTAAAACAGGATTTTCGTGAGATGGTGCAGGTTTCAATATAACATTTCCAAACAGCAGAAGTAAAGGATATAAAAATTGAGGAACTCTATCGATTAAAATAATAATTGGTTCCCGGTGAAACTTCCTGACAGACGCCATAAAATGGATGCAATCTTGGAACGAGTAAAGACCGGTTAAAATAGTGATAAATCCCTGGGTTTCTAATTTCATCAAAAAATTAACGAATCTAGCTTGCAGGTTCGTAGTGAGGACTTTAGTCCTCTGATTTTAAAGCGGACTGAAGTCCTCACTACGAA
>JAYUGZ010000305.1:0-4861 GCA_043767465.1 Cyanobacteriota bacterium | reverse complement strand
ACATCGCCCAACAATTCATGTTAGTTGCTGTCGATGCGGTCGATCGACTGTCGGCAACTTTGAACACGGAATTAAAAATCCTGGCTACCTTCAAAGGTCAAGAATTAGAAGGCTGCATCTATAAACATCCGTTGTTCGATCGCGAAAGCCCAATTGTTGCTGGAGGCGACTACATTACCGCTGACTCCGGGACGGGATTGGTACACACCGCACCGGGCCACGGACAAGAAGATTTTATCGTCGGAAAACGCTGCGGTTTACCAGTTTTGACTCCCGTTGATGAAAGCGGAAATTTCACCGCAGAAGCTGGAGTCTTCGCAGGTTTAAATGTCCTCGGAAATGGCAATGGTGCAGTGATTGATGCCCTTGCGGCAGCAAATTGTTTGATCAAAGAGGAAGCTTATCCTCACTCCTATCCTTACGATTGGCGCACTAAGAAGCCGACAATTTTTCGGGCGACGGAACAATGGTTTGCGTCCGTTGCAGGGTTCCGCGATGAAGCATTAAAAGCCATTTCTAGTGTGAATTGGATTCCCGCCCAAGGGGAAAATCGGATTACTGCAATGGTTAGCGATCGATCGGATTGGTGCATTTCTCGTCAGCGGACTTGGGGCGTGCCGATTCCGGTGTTTTACGACGAAGAAACCAACGAACCGCTGTTGAATGCGGAGACAATCGCCCACGTACAAGCAATTATTGCTGACAAAGGTTCCGATGCTTGGTGGGAAATGTCGATCGCCGAATTGCTACCGGAATCATACCGCAATGACGGCCGCACTTACCGCAAGGGTACAGACACGATGGATGTGTGGTTTGACTCCGGTTCTTCCTGGGCCGCAGTCGCAAAAGGGCGATCGGAATTAAACTATCCTGCTGATATCTATTTGGAAGGTTCAGACCAACACCGCGGCTGGTTTCAATCGAGCTTGCTCACCAGTGTAGCAACTAACGGCATCGCTCCTTACAAAACAGTTTTGACTCACGGTTTTGTCCTCGATGAAAAAGGCCGCAAAATGAGCAAATCTGAAGGCAATGTCGTCGATCCGGCGTTAGTAATTAAGGAATATGGCGCTGATGTTTTGCGGTTATGGGTGTCTTCGGTAGACTATTCCGCCGATGTGCCTTTGGGCAAAAACATTCTCAAGCAGCAATCGGATGTTTACCGGAAAATTCGCAATACAGCTAAGTTTTTGCTGGGCAATTTGCACGACTTCGATCCGGCAAAGGATGCCGTTGCTTACGAGGATTTGCCGGAACTCGATCGCTATATGCTGCACAGAATGGGCGAAGTGTTTGCGGAAGTTCAAGATGCTTTTGAAAGCTTCCAATTTTCGCGATTCTTCCAAACAGTGCAGAATTTCTGTACCGTGGATTTATCTAATTTTTACTTGGATATTGCCAAGGATCGACTTTATATCAGCGCCACAGATGCACGCCGCCGCCGCAGTTGTCAGACGGTGATTGCGATCGCAGTCGAGAATTTAGCACGGGCGATCGCACCTGTGTTGTGTCACATGGCTGAGGATATTTGGCAGTATCTCCCCTATCCAACTCCCTACAAGTCAGTGTTTGAGGCTGGTTGGGTGCAACTTGATGCTTCATGGCATAATCCTGAATTGGCGACTCGCTGGCAGTATTTGCGACAAGTACGTGGCGAAGTTAATAAGGTTTTGGAACAGGCGAGGACCCAAAAGGCGATCGGTTCTTCTTTGGAAGCTAAGGTTTTATTGTATGTTCCTGATGTCGCGAAAAGAGCACAACTGCAAGGTTTGAATCCTAGCAGCGAAGGATTGATGGATTATGTGCGATCGCAAAATTCAGTCATCCAATTAGCCGCAGAGGAGAAGGCGAAAGCAGTACAAGATCAGCAGGAAGCACAGGCGGCAAGTGTTGCCAAAGTGTTGACAGTAAAGACAATTGATGCTGCTGTGGAAACTGTCGAAAAGGGCGATCGATCTTCTGAGGTAGTCGAGTATGCGGCGATTGCTGAACCGTCGGCTTCAGAATGGCAGGAATTGTTAGATGAAAGCGCCCAGTTTTTGACTGATTTGCCTGAGTATATGGGCAACTTCTTCACAGAATACCAAAAGGCGATCGTCACACTTGGGCTGTTAGGTTCTGTGTTGCTGACTGGTAAAATAACGATCGCGGTTTTGGATACGATTAATCAGGTTCCGATGTTGGGTGAACTGTTTGAAGTGATCGGTTTCCTATTCACGGTGTGGTTTGTTTTCCGTAACTTGTTGTTTGCTGAAAATCGTCAAGAAATTGCCGAACAAGTTGAATTGCTGAAATTAGATGTGGTTGGAAATGCAGAGGCGATTGTGTTTGTCATGGAAGTACCCGAAAAGGTGCTTGTAGAGTTACAGCCGATCGCACAAATGGCCACAGCAACCGCCGAAATAGCTGTTGTGAAAGCGCCTGAAATGCCGAAAGCGAAGTCAATTACACTGGATAAACAGTCAGAAATTCTGGCTAACATCACTTTGATGCCTGATTCTGCGAGGGCTAGCAACGCCGTAGACGAACTGCGGTACTTATTTATCACATCAGAAGTCGAACTGGTTGAATCGAACGTGGTGATTGAAGGATTGCCCTACAGTTACGAATCTCCAGAGTTGGCGATTGGTGTTGTTAAGGTGGGTGGCCACAAGTGCGATCGATGCTGGAACTATTCTACTCATGTCGGAGAGGCGATCGAGCATCCGCTAATTTGCGAACGTTGCGTCTCAGCAGTTGACGGCAAATTCTAACCCTAGGATGTACACAAGTACCGCTGTAATTGTCATTAGTGGGATGGGCTTCTAGCCCGTCCCAAATATACAATTTAAATGCGGAACACCTGAACAATATTGAGTCTAGATGATATCAAATCCGGTAGCATCTGAATTATTCATTTCTCTATTCTCTCCCTCTGTGTCCTCTGCGCCCTCTGCGGTTAAATAATTCCGATACAGCCGGAAACAATATGATTCATTTCTGATTATCGTCATCGCTTTCTGTAACTCTACATTTCCTCCAGAAATTTAAACAGAGAATTACAGCAAAAACCAGGAAAAATACAACTGCTGGAACTATCCAAAAAGCACCACCGCTAATCAGAATATCCCCATCTGGCGTGATACAGCTAGAATTAGCCGCCTCAATACAATCCCGCCATTTCCAGTACCGCACGTAAAACAGATAAAAGAAGAATGAAGAGCAAAACAGACAGACAGTCATGATAATATAAGACATCTGATCGCAACAATAAGAGTTGATTGAACAAGTTTTCTATTTCTTAAAAAAACGGCAGACAAATTCACCAGGATTGTTTTGTCCAAACGCCAAAACACGGCCATCTTGCTTCACTGTAGTTTGGCTGCGACAATTGTAGATTTCCAGAGGCTGCTTGACTCCATCCACACTCAGAATCACCCTGTATTCCCAGTAGTTTTTCGCACTGCGCTTGATATCGACAATGCAAATCTCGCGCCCTTGATAATTGCGGCAGACAGAAGCCTCAGCCGGAAGCGCGACGCAGAAACAACAGATTAATAGCAACAAGTAGCAAACATATTTCATGATTTGCGATTTATTCTACTGCATAACCAGTATACTTCCGCATTGACGGCGGTTGAAATCCCCAAACAATATCTTCCTTTGGAACTCCTGCTATGACTAAATTCTCAGCAATATCATCTTCAGTCGCATTCCACTGAAGCCAAATTTTCCCACCCTTGATATCAATGTGAATACTACAGTGATGTACCCTCTTTTGGTCATCCCAACCCACTAAGAAAACTTGGTAGTAATCTCGTTTTGTATCAAAAATTGTCTCGACTTCAATGTCTCCATGAGCTGGCTTGTGCTTGCCATACTCCTGCAACATTTGCTGTACAATTTGTCGATATTTGATTAATTTTTCCATTGTACAATTGCCTCATTTGCTATATCATATACTATCATTTTTACCTGATTTTCCTCCACCCTTGCTTTCGGAAACTCCAGTTGAAAGAATTCTTCATAAGTTATTAACGGTACAGCCAAGTACAAAATGCGATCGCCTTCTTTTTGCTTCAATGCTGCTCGATAATTAATGAACTGCCCCAATGCTCTATGAAACTCCGAGATTGGCGACGACTTTGCCAAAAAACTTTTCACCTCAACAGCAATTTTATCACCTTGCCGTTCTGCCGCAATCAGCTTTTCGGCTCCCAGGTCGATCGACATATCGACACCGCCCACACTAATTTGAAACGGATCGTGGGTGATGCGCCAGCCGTCCTTTTGTAAAGCTATTTTGACAACTTCATGAAAAACATCTTTGGCAGACATAATCAATTGATAAATAAATAAATAACTTACTTATTACTATCATACCTCTTAACCGCTAAATACAATAGGACTGACGCGCTCTGAATAAAGAAACCGGGTTTTCAGCGAATTTGTGGTTGAGAACGAATTATTTTCGTAAAAAACCCGGTTTCTGGGCTACATTTACCGTGCCGACGGTAGCTGGATTTCGATACCGACTTTTTGACCTAAATCGATCGCACTACTAGCAAAATCTGTCATCCCTGCGATCGGAATTGCGATCGCAGTACCCGCCGCAATCATCGCAGTTAAGCTCTTCTTTAACCTGGCTTTATTCCATTGGCCTTCCGGTTTCTTGATTTCTGTTTCGACATCTTCAATATCGATAATTACACCATCGCGAATGTCTTCGGGAAACTGTGTGGCTGTTTCGCGCATCAATGAAATTAGTTTGAGAATTTCGGCGGTATTGGCGTTATTGTTTTGAATGAAGTCGGAGGCTGTTTGTTGGGCAGTATCTTTCACTTCTTTGGCGAAGTTGCCGATTTGTGCACCTTGCAAGTGG
>JAYUGZ010000304.1:0-1916 GCA_043767465.1 Cyanobacteriota bacterium | reverse complement strand
CCTCGCTGACATCGGTTCCCAGGTAGAGCCTGGGAACCAGTTATTGAAAATGATTTAGGATTGCTATAGCAGATGCAGTATTAGCAATGACTTCAGCGATTAAAAATCTCCTAACTATCTTGACGGTTCTGTTAAACAGTTGACAGTTGACCCTTCGACTCCGCTCTTTCTCGGCGCAGTTGACCTGTGACAGCGAAGTGATAAAAACGGAGATTTAAACTCCGCTCTTATCACAATCTGCTGAGTAAGGGCTTCAAACCCCTGCTATTCCGTGATACATAAAAATAAGTTTTTGTCAAGTATCTTTATGTTTAGCTAAGACATTAATTCTTTAAAAAAAAGTGATAATGTAATTCTATTCTTTGCAATTGCGACGGCACTCGGATCGATCGCAAGTGTCAATAACTATCAAATATTCTTAATCTGTCATGCCCCTGCCATCTTCCAGAGGGTTTTGTAAAATCAAGTTTTTCAGGGCATTAGCACTTGGTTGTTCGATTGCAGCTATTTGCCCCGCACCGCTAACAGCTCAAAGTGTTGGCGAATCAATGCTTGCTGCCGAATCAGCGGGTCGATCGCCAATTTTTAATGATAATTTAAAACTCGATCGAGAAACCGCAGACGATCGCGCGAGGCTTCCCGATCTATACTCGCGTTCAGAACTAGATAGAGACAGTAAAGACCAAGAAAAGAACATCCCCGAGTTTGATCGACCGGCCCAAAAAAGTGAGAAAAAAGAAACTCTCGCTCAATTGCCGAACCGAGGAGAAAACAGACAAGAAATTCCCATTCCCAACCCGCTGCTGCCAACTCCGGCTCCCCTAAGAGAACCCGCGCCTCCAGCGCCCCTGCCTCCTCCAGAACAGTTGTTGCAGCCATCCGTGCCGGCACAGCCAGCAGAATTGCCCAACATTCCAGGTACGATCGAGGTCGATCGATTTGAAGTAGTTGGCAGCACCGTCTTCAGCAAGCAAGAATTAGACGCTGTACTCAAAGAATTTGTAGGCCGCCCACTGACTTTCGCTCAACTGCTACAAGCTCGTTCTGCTGTGAGCCAGCTCTACATCAGCAAAGGTTATATCACTTCGGGAGCGCTGATTGAGCCGCAAACTCTCTCGGGCTCAGTTGTGAGAATATTAGTAATTGAAGGCAAGCTAGAAAGTATAAATGTAGTCGGGACTAGACGACTTAATTCTAACTACGTCAGAAGCCGATTAGCAGGGGCAACACGAGGCCCGCTGAACGAAAAGCGTTTGTTGGAAGCTCTGCAACTACTGCAACGGAGTGGGAAAATCGAAAACATCTCAGCCCAACTGCAAGCGGGTTCTCGTGCGGGTTTTAATTTACTATTAGTCCGAGTCAAAGAAGCAAGAACTTTCCAAGCCAGCATTTTTACTGACAATTCTCGCTCTCCGAGTGTGGGGAGTTGGCGGCGCGGCGTTCAATTTGGCGAAGCTAATTTGTTGGGTTTGGCAGATAGTGCGAGTTTGATTTATACAAATACTCAGGGTAGCAATGCTGTCGATTTGAGTTACACGTTGCCAGTGAATTCGCGCAACGGTACGGTAAGTTTTCAATTAAACCGAAGCAAAAGCAATATCGCCCGGCCACCCTTTGACGCTCTGGATATTGAAGCGTCGAGCCGCACTTATGAGTTGACTTACCGCCAGCCGATCGTGCAAACTCCGAGAACAGAAATCGCGATCGGCATCGGTGCCAGCAGGCGAGAAAGCGATACATCTTTGCTGGGAGAGGATTGGACGCTGTCGCCGGGAGCGGATGCTCGCGGGAGAACTCGGGTTTCGGCGCTGAGGCTGTTTCAGGATTTTACCCAAAGGGGTGAGAGAGATGTCTTGGCGGCGCGATCGCAGTTTAGTTTGGGAGTGGGAGCATTTGGCGCTACAGTGAGCAGCAGT
>JAYUGZ010000303.1:0-1921 GCA_043767465.1 Cyanobacteriota bacterium | reverse complement strand
CACATCCGTAGGTGGTTGGTTGATCTGACTCATATACCACATATATAAGTAGTGCCTGCATTTGCGCTTACTTGACTGAGGGAGGGTGAGGTATGCCCTAGACCCGATCGCCTGCCTGCGGGTCCTCGCTCCACACAAATCGATCGCCCGCAACTACACTCTGCTTAATCGGAAACAACCTCCAAACACCTTCATTTACCCCAGTTATCAGCCTTTGAGGCTCGATCCTCTGCTGCAAGCTTCGCTAACGCGAGTTAGTCTCCTCAACATCTACATCTAAAAAGTGCAAGTGACTCTCGGACTCAGTATTGGCAGCAATCACCAAACCAGTCTTCCCCCAAGGAGCGATCGCCCGCGGTGCGACGGGGCTGCTAAAATTCCCTATTTGAATGCCTTGACTGTTTAAAACCAGAATCTGCCCCGCAACATCCGCCAACACCCATCCCCAATTAGTCACACAAGCAGACACCGGCAAACTTTCCAGAGGAATTCGCGCTACCTTGAGCGGCCACAATTTCATCAACAGCACCGCTGGTTTACCAGCTTGGGGAATTCCCAGCAAAGTATAAGGCTCAGGTGTGAGCAGCATCTGTCCGACGCTGGCAGACAAGCGCACAGAACCCACCGGCGTGCCGCGACGAGTGTAAACTCTAAAAATAGTTTGGGGATTTTTTGGTTCGTTGTCCGGCCAAACTGCTAAGACGTGTCGCCCATCCAAAAACATTAATTCTGGTAAATAGTGTTCCGGTAACGCCACAGTAGCAATCGGCTTCAGGGCTGTTTCCCCATCGCCTGCAGAGCTGTTTTCGGCTAAAGCATAAAAGCGCAGTTCGCCTGGAACAGCCACTGTCAACCAGCGGCCGTGAGAGTCAACAGCAGCTTTAAAAGCATCAGGGCCTTGCCTTAAACCCATATCCAGTAGGCACTGAGGCTCCCAAGAGCCGTTGAGCCAGTAAAGTTTTTGCGCAGTAAGAACGCAGCAGCCGTGAGCAGCAGGTAAAATGCCACGCACGATGTCCGGCATAGAGATAGAAGTCGGCATTTCTTCTGTAACTACCTGTTTTTCCGGCTGACACCAAACCTTCACCTCTGTACCTACAGCAGCGTAGAGATACGTTTCTGTGGCAATTAAAGCTGTCAGCGGTGCAGGAAATATCAGGGGCTTTGGCTGCGAAACTGAATAATGCGCAGTCCGAAGTAAATTAATCGCCGGCTGTGATGCTTCTTCCTCTTCGACTTCAGACAAAGACTCAGTTTCCAACTTCGGACTTTTAGCGCTGCTGGTTGCGGGGTTTTCCCAAGGAACAATGCAATCGCCTAATTGCCTTACAGCGGGATCGTACATGATCAGCCGCAGAGCTTGAGCCATTTGAGAAGCACTGGCAAAACGGCGGGCTGGCAGCTTTTCCAAAGATTTTTTGACTATTGCTTGCAAAGGTTCAGGAATAGCGTCGGGAAGTTGCAAGCGTTGATTCAGATGCGCCCACCTTAAGTCTCCGGGGGTTCCGCCAAAAGGGCGGTAGCCCATTAGCAACTCAAACAGCAGAATTCCCACTGCATATATATCTGACATGGGGGAATAAAGACCGTAAAACCGCTCTGGGGCCATGTAAGCGGGGGAACCTACGGTAGCGTCGGGAGAAATTTCTTGGTGGAGGCGAGTGGTACCGATTTCTGGTAGCCGGCGCGCAATCCCAAAGTCAGACAGCCGGGGCGACCAACCTTTGGAGCCTAAAGTTAGAAGGATATTTTCGGGTTTGATGTCGCAGTGAACTACGCCTCGGCGGTGGGCGTAGTCCAAGCCTGCTAAAACTTCCATGACTAGCTGCAAACCTTCGAGCAGCCGCAAGGGGCGGTCTTGTTTGAGTAGGTTGCGGAGGGTTCCTCCCTCGCAGTAGTCCATCACCAAGTACCTGCCTGT
>JAYUGZ010000302.1:0-4877 GCA_043767465.1 Cyanobacteriota bacterium | reverse complement strand
TCAAAAGATTGTTTGAGCCAATCTGGATTTTCTTGCATCCGCCGGAAAAGAGCCTGCATTTCCTTCGGATTCTGCTTCAGCAGCGCTTCGTACTGCTGAGGCAGTCTCCCCGCCAAAAAAATCAACTCCTCTTCGTTGATGTCGAGATTCCGCGCCAATGCTCGGATTACGTCCTCTTTTGGCGCATAATCCGCGCGATCGTTCTCCAACTTCGACAAATAAGTAAAATCCACACTTAACATACCAGCTAGCTCACGTTGTGAGTAAGCTTTGTCCTTGCGAGCTTGACGGATCAGTCTTCCAAATGTTTGTTCCACGGTTTTTCGCCTCCTGACAGGCATTCTAGCCTGTTTTGATGAAAAGTTCAACAAAATACTTGACGGGAAAATCAACATACGTTACTATGGGTTTAGTTGACGGTTTAGTCAACGTGTTTAACCGTACTGTTGTGGTTGAAAATGCAAATCAGCTAAGCCACACGCTACATATAGCGCCATCAACTTTAGAGGAGCGATCGGCGCTGGGCATCAAAACGCTTGTACGCAGCAAATAAGGAGGAACAGATAGCAAATGCTGAGAACCTGGACAGACACGCATTACAAGCTCGAAGACGATGACTGGCTATACATCGCCACCCACGAAGAACAAAGCTCGGCGTCACTGGTTTGTCCCGGCTACGCGCGGGATGGCGAAGGCTTTAGCATCCACTTCACCCCAGCGCACTTAGAAACGTTAGAGCATTTGCTCACCGCGCTGCGGATTATTAAAGCTCAACAAGAGGCGATGCTTGAGTATACCTATCCAGAACCAAAAGCGACAACACATCTCATTCGGTAATCAATCGAAGGAAGTTCGGCAACGGATTGTGTAACGGATGTAACGGATTTAACGGATTACCAATTACCGATTACCAATTCTCTGTAAATCAATAAAGAACTAAGGAAAAATAACAATGACTACCACAAAAGAAAGACCTACATTTTCAGTATTTGGAGCCAAACCTAGCAATGCTTTGCTAGTACCAGAAATCCCGATCGCCGTGCGCAACAATTGCCAAAGCGGCCAGTGGGCGATCGGCGACACAGACTATGGTTCCAAGTGTTCCATCACGATCCTCAAATTTGCCAAATTCTTCGGTTCTTTAGGTCAAACTTCCCACACACTTTGGGGCCAACTTTGGTTTGTAGCAGAAACCGGAGAACTCCCCCAAGGAGTTGTCATGGTGACGTACATTAAAAACCGCACTTTGAACGATTTCAACCGTTTAGTTGCATCAGTTCAATCGCGTGGCGTAGAGCCTGCTACTGGCATTTTTATTCCAGAGTTTGTCAAGCATTCCGGTCAGAAACCAGACGACAGCGGAGTAGTAAAACCCATTAACTACTACAGCTTGAAATGGTCTTGGATGGAGCGTAAAGACTGGGCAATTATCGACCAAGCCGCAGCAGTTTTGTCCGATTCCAGCAATCAATCGCGGATGATTGATTTGGAAGGAACCAGGGCTATGATCTGTTTAGATAACCTCCCGGGGGCACAAGTTGCATCCTTGATAGCAGCTCACGCCAACGGTGAAAGTGATGCTATTGCTTTGAATTCCAACGGTAATATGTCGCTACCGTCAGCCGAAGACAGAGCGACTGCTGACTTGTTCTAATTTTGTTGTAAAGGCGCGATCTAATCGCGCCTTTTCTGTAACTTTGACAGCGAAGAGTAAAATGAAGAAATTAACGAAAATTAAAACCAAACCAAACTTGCAAGAAAGCCATTTGCGAGAGAATTGCGAACTGTACGACCAAATTCGGTCAGATACAGTTAACGACATCGAAAGTCTGACCCTAGACTTCCAGCACATGACTTTAGTTGCCGAATCTATCAGGCGGAATTACCGAGCTTTGTTAGCCGAAAATCAACTACTAAAAGATACACTTTTAAGTATAGTTGATGATTGCGATTGCTGGCAAGGAAATCGGTGCGATCGCTGCCAACAAATTCTAAAAATTATCGCCAGCGATAATTCCGAACAAACACCCGACGCAGCCAGAAAATACCGCGCTATTCTCAACCAACTCCGGAACTTAGGATAACTTAAAACGTCTCAGTAACAAGGTCTCTCAAAGTTAGAATCAGGAGGAACAAGCATTATGACGCTAGCAACAGCCAAAGATAGCAAAACCAATATTTTGCAAAGTTTTCAGCAGATTTTAGCAGACAATAAAAAGATTGAATCTAAAGTCGAAACTAAGGAACAATCAGCCGAAAAAGCTAAAAATAAACAACTTCTCGAAGTCGCTGCTACCTATACAATTGATAGCATCGTCAAAGGCTTAGCCGACTTACAATTAGATTTCGGCAGCATCACCAGCGGACTTTCTGAAAAACTGAAGGCGGAATCTGCAAAGTTAGATGAGTTAAAAAAGGCGATCGACATTGAAGCTGAACAATTACAGGAGTTGCAGCAAATTCGAGTTGTAGCAGACGCCCTCCACATTTTAACTCAAGAGCATCAAGAAAAATTGACTGTACTCGAACAAAATGCTGCGAATCAGCGCGAAATTATCGAAAAAGACACGACCCAAAAACGCAAAATTTGGGGAAAAGAACAGCAAGAATTTGATGTATTAGTTCAAGAAAAAACTGCATTCACAACTAAAGAGCGCCAGGGAGAAATAGCTGATCACCAATACAATTTACAGCGCACCCGCAAAATCGAAACCGACACCTACGAAGAAACAAAGCGCACATTAGAACGGGAATTGCAAGAATCTACCCGTGAAAAAGATAAGAATTGGGCAGACAGAGAAAAAGTCCTCAGCGACAATCAAGCGGAGTTTGAAAAGAATCAAACTAAAGCAGCAGAATTTGAAGAAGAACTCAAACAGGCTTATGTTAAAGCCAAAGAAGAAGCAATTCAAGAGGTTTCCCGCGAAGCTAAAGTCAAGGCAGATTTAGCGGACAAAGAATGGGAAGGAAGTAAGCAGGGATATGAATTGAAAGTACAATCTTTAGAGCAGACTATGCAGCGCCAAACTGAAGAAATTTCAGAAATTTCCGCACAATTGCAAGCTACGATCAAGCAAGCACAAGATTTGGCAATGAAAGCTTTTGCTAGCAAAGCTTAAAACCCTGTAGGGTGCGCAATGCGCACCTCCAAAAAAAACGACACAAATTCCCCCATTATTAACAAATGAAAAGCCATGAACAAAAAACTTACGGACAAAAGCACCAAGGCTGAAATCTTAGAAGCTTACAAGGAAGCAACGGAAGAAAAAGTCACATTAGAATCGCAAATCAAACAGCTAAATGCTGCCCCAAAGCAAACAGCAGTCCCAGAAAAACTTATTGTGGAGGTAAAGAAGCCAATGGCTTTAACTGAAAATAAACAAAAAATGCAGTCTACTATCGACAATTTAATTTTGCTGCAATTTGGCTTTGGCGGCGCTGTCAGCGAGTTGTCGGAAAAATTAACTTCGGAAGCTGCTAAACTGGAAGAATTGCGGCGCACAGTGGGCGAAGAAGTTCAACAACTGCAAGAGTTGCACAGTTTAGAAGATGTTGCAGAAGATACGCTGGACAATTTAATTCAACAGTACGAAGAAAGCGCGAAAACATTTACTAACGAACTCAGCGAACAGCGCGATACTGTTGAACAGGAATTGCTGGAACAGCGGCTGGCTTGGGAAAAAGAGCAGGAGTTGCAAAAGTTGGCTGTTAAAGAACGCAATGAGAATCAGCAAAAAAATCGCGATCGCGATGAAGAGTTGTATGATTATGATTTGAATCTTCTGCGAGATCTCGACATCGAAGAATACGAACAGCACCAGGAAAGGCTGTATCAAGAAATTGAAGAGTTTCGGCAAGAACAGGAGAAGCAGTGGGCGGAACGCGAAAAATTGGTTGCTGAACGGGAAAAACTGTCTGCGGAAGTTAAGGCTAAGGTTGAAGCTTTCCCGAAAGAACTGGAAGCTAATATCAAGAATGGCAAAGATAATGGTCGGAATATTGGCAATTATCAAGCTAAGATTAAGGCTGATTTATTGGCTAAAGATATCGAAGGACAAAAGCAAAATTATGAATTGCAAATTCAAGGAATGTTGCAGACTATTCAAAATCAAGATGGGCGGATTGCTAGTTTGTCGAAGCAGCTTGATTCTGCTTTGAAACAGGTTCAAGATTTGGCTGTGAAGGCAATTGAAGGCTCGTCGAACTTGAATTCTTTCCAAGCAGTGAGGGAAATTGCGATCGAGCAAGCTAAGACTCAGCAGAAAAATAAGTAGATAAGTCGGCGGTTTAGCTACCCGATGCATTAACCCGCCGAATGGAATTCGGGGCTACACAAACTAAGTCCGCCTCCGCGGACTGGGAGAAGTAAGGTGCGCATTTCATGCAATGCGCACCTTACGTTATTTTGATAAAAAAATAGCTTTCCTTAGTGGAGTTTTCAAACTGTCTACTCGCGGGGAGTTTTCTGGGAGGCTCAAACCCTATCTACAGCGTTATAATTTTTAGTAAAAAACCCGATCGCCCTGTTCACTTATTTAAACTGTCCTTAGCCTTCCTGAATCCTCCGAGCAAACTTCCTATTGTATAAGTTAATCAACCAAAATATATATTTGGGGCCCAAAGATTATGTCACAACAAATTGTACGTCAAAAAGATACTAATGCTTGGATTCTTCAGTGCTGGATTTCTTTTATTTTTGCTATTTCCGCAACTACTGTCGGTGTCATTTATTTACAGGTCGATCCTTGGCAAAAAGCTTTTATGGGCATGGGTTTAACTTTTTCGGTTGGCTCGTCTTTTACTTTAGCAAAAACCATTCGCGATAACAACGAGGCAACAACATTAACTGCCAGAATTGACGAAGCGAGAGTTGAGAA
>JAYUGZ010000301.1:0-4880 GCA_043767465.1 Cyanobacteriota bacterium | reverse complement strand
GCGAACATACCCTGTCCCTAGGGCTAGCAGAATTGCAAATCCTGCCCGTATTTTTATTGCCGGGAGTGCACGTCGCCGAAGACATACCGGCAGAGGTGGAAATGGCCCAGAAAACTTTTGGTTCCCAGCTAAAAATTGAAGTGCGCCCGCATTTAGGTTCCCAAACAGCAGGCTTAACAAACTTGCTAAAAACTCAAATGCAAGAGATAGCTTTTCTACCCAATTTGCTGTTACCAAAATGGATTTTACTATCTCACGGTAGCCGCCGCCCCGGAGGCAACTCGACAGTTGAAGAAATCGCCAGCCAACTCGGTGCACAGCCCGCTTATTGGTCGGTACAGCCGAGTTTGGCAGAACAAATTGATAGTTTGGTTCGCGGTGGACAGCAGCAAATCGGAATTGTGCCATACTTCTTATTTAATGGAGGAATTACAGATGCGATCGCCAAAAATGTCGCACAGCTAAAGCAGGAATTCCCTGCGGCAGAGCTTCATCTCGCAAATCCTCTAGGCGCAAGTGTAGAATTAGCAGACTTAATTCGGGATTTAATTCAAAAATGAATTACAAAGACACAGAAGAGGTCAAGGAAGCAAGCAAAATGTCTTTAGGTAAAGTGTATTTAGTAGGTGCGGGGCCTGGAGATCCGGGTTTGATGACTTTGAAGGGAAAAGCTCTGTTAGAGTGTGCGGATGTGGTGATTTACGACGCTTTAGTCAGTCATCAAATTTTGGCAGTAATCAATCCGCAAGCAGAACGAATTGATGCTGGAAAACGCAAAGGCCGTCACTCGTTAATGCAGGACGAAACTACTCAGCTAATGATCGAAAAAGCTCAAGATAATGCGATCGTAGTTCGTCTCAAAGGCGGCGATCCGTTTATCTTCGGCCGCGGCGGCGAAGAAATGGAAGAGTTGGTAAAAGCTGGAGTCTCGGTAGAAGTCGTTCCCGGTGTAACTTCGGGAATTGCGGCCGCTGCTTATGCGGGAATTCCTTTAACACATCGATCGTACAGTTCGTCAGTCACCTTTGTCACCGGCCACGAATCAGCAGGAAAATATCGACCTGCGGTAAATTGGCAGGCGATCGCCCGCGGCTCCGAAACCATTGTAGTATACATGGGAATCCACAATTTGCCTTATATCATCGGCCAGTTGACAGCAGCCGAATTGAGTGCAGAAACGCCCATAGCCTTAGTGCGCTGGGGCACGCGACCCGAACAAGAAGAATTGATCGGGACTTTGAGTACAATTGTAGAGCAAGTTGAGGCGACTGGATTTTCCGCACCTGCGATCGCGGTAATCGGAAATGTCGTTAATTTGCACTCGATATTGTCGGGATGTCGGCCCTATCAGACGGTGGTTGAAACCGCACCTACACAAACGATGTCCATGCCAAGCAGACTGAACAAAATAAATTAAATTTAACCATCTTTGTCTTCAACCCGCGGAGGCGCGTGAGTGTCTGTGTAGACGCGGTTTCAACCGCCGTGTCTTTTCTACAAGCCTATTTTCAACGCGCTACCTGCCGCATATATTCCCCCCACAACTGAGCCGCATTTGCACTACCTCCGGCAGTAGGAGAATTATCATCATTTCCCAACCAAACTCCCGTCACCAGTTGCTGGCTGGGAATATAACCCACAAACCACAAATCTTTATTATCATTAGTCGTGCCTGTTTTTCCAGCTTCTCCCAACCCCAAAGCAGCGCTGCTACCCGTACCTCCCCGCACCACACCTTGCAGCATATCAGTCATCGTATCCGCTACGCCTTCAGAAACTAACTGCCGGTTGGCAACGCCATCTTTTTGATAGTCATAAATCACCCGACAACTTTTAAAATCATTTCGATCTTTGCAATCGCTGCTGTCAATAATTCGCTTGATTACGTGGGGACGGTTCCCCAAACCACGGTTCGCCAAAATCCCGAACGCACCAGTTAATTGCAATACGTTAACTTCACTTTCACCCAACACCAAACCAGGGGCAGAACGCAGGGGAGATGTAATTCCCAAACGTCTCGCCATTTCCACTACGCTATCTAAACCGACATCTTGGGCGACTCTCAAAGCAATGGGATTTTCCGACTGCGCTAAACCGCGATACATATCAGCGCTACCGCTGCTTCTGGCGCAGCCGCTGTAATTTTGTCCGCCCCAGGAAAGTGGCTCGCAAGAATAAGTTTTGGTGGGTGGAATGCCGCGTTCGAGGGCGGCTGCATAGGTGAAAATCTTAAATGTAGAACCGGGCTGTCTCAATGCTTGGGTAGCCCGATTAAACTGACTTTTCAAATAATCTACGCCCCCAACTAAAGCTAAGACTTCCCCGGTTCCAGTATTCAGAGTTACCACGGCTCCTTGAGAAAAACCTGCACTCGCTCCGCTATTTTCTACAGCATTTCTCAGGGAAGCTTCAGCTACTTTTTGCAGGCCGGGATTCAAGCCTGTTTCTACAATAAAATTGCCTTCTCTGGCTAACTGCTCCCCCAGCAAAAACTCTAATTCGTCAAATACATAATTGTAGAAATAAGGCGCGATCGTACTTTGCAAATATTGGCGGGCTTTGGGATTGATGTCAATTCGCGATCGCCTGGCGCGATCGGCCTCTTCCTGAGAAACAGTCCCCATGGCGCGCATCCGTTCGATCACCCGATCGCGGTACTGCACCGCCAACTGATAGTTTTGAATCGGATTAAAACTGTTTGGCCCAGGCAAAATCCCCGCCAAAGTCGCCGCCTCCGACAAACTCAAATCCTTCGCCGACTTAGCAAAATAAAATCGAGCCGCATCCTCAAAACCGTAGAGGTCAATTCCCAAAAATACGCGATTTAAATAAGTCAGCAGCAGCTCATCTTTGCTGTAATAACTCTCCAGTTTCAAAGCAACTACGGCTTCCCGGAATTTGCGTCCGCCCGAATCTTGAGTGCCCACATAATCTCGAAACAAACTCCTCGCTAACTGCTGCGTCAGAGTGCTGCCGCCTTCGCGAATTCCTCCCCCGCGCACGTTAGTCAACAGCGCGCGCAAAATCCCCAGCGGATCTACCCCCACGTGCCAATTGTAGCGGCTGTCTTCCGAAGCAAGTACCGCCTTGGATAAATAAGGCGAAAAATCCTGCAATTGCTTTAATTCTAAGTGAGCGTTATTCTGAGGGGGACGCAGCGGAGTTTGCCCGTCGCGGGCGTAAACAATTACGGGGCCGTTGATGCTTCTCGGTAAAGGCCGCACTTGAAACTTGGTCGATTCAACACCTACCAACATCGCCATCAAAGCGGTGATTCCGCTAACACCGTAAAAGCTGTAACGCACAAGTTCCAAATACCAAGGCGGCGGATCTACGTACTGAATTCTGACGGCGGCGGCGAGTTCCGGTGGCCCTAAAGTGAACACGTCTCCGTGACGCAGGGACATACTTTTAACTCGCCTTTTTCCCGAGTAAATGCCGTTGGTAGAGTCTTCATCTTTGATCGTAAAAGGTGTTCGCCGCCGACTGTCCCGCGACAGGGATAGGTGCAGGTGGCTGACAACGGGATTGCGAACTACAATATCTGATGATTTGGACGATCGACCTAACAAATATCGATCGCCCAATAGCGGATAAACCTCAGCTTTAGCTGCACCCGCATCCTGCACCCACAATTCGGGTACTTTGGCATTCGGTTTCAGCGCTAGCTGGTTAAAATTAACCTTGGCAATTGTCTGGACTGCTTGGGTAATCGCACCCAAGACGGTTTGAGGTTTGCGGGGTGGCTGCGGTGGGGTCATATTTCGCTATGGACTACGATCGAGCGATCGGCTCTTGCACTATTCTACTCGCAACTTTTACCTAATTTCCAAAGCAAGCCCGATCGGGGGAAAAATCTAGTTTTTATGGAGATATAGCCTTTCGAGCGAAAGATTCGCGGACGCGAACGGCCTAGGGCTATGGGCCTAGGGCTATGGGCCTAGGGCTATCCTCACCACGCTTGAGAACCGCTATATCTCAAAAGAAACCCGGTTTCTCTGAAATTGCACCAGTGGCTCAGAAACCGGGTTTCTCATAAAATCTCGGTTGGGTGGCTAAATATCTGGAAAGAAACCCGGTTTCTGGGAGATAAATTATCATAAACTTGCCAAAATCTTACTTTTTCCTTCTTCCTTCTTCCTTCTTCCTTCTTCCTTCTTCCTTCTTCCTTCTTCCTTCTTTTATAATCAAAACCCCCCTTAAAAAAGGGGGGTTAAAGGCATAAAATATGCCAGATCCTACTTACATCGAAGAACCCAAACCGGCATAAGCACCGTAGAAGAAAAGGCTCAAAATGCTCAGAGCACCGAGGCCTGCGACAGTAGCTACCAGCCACAAAGGAATTCTGCCACTTTCACTAAACATAGCGATCACCTCACTAATTCACAGCTAAACAAATTCGACTGAACCACAGAAATCAAACTCAAACACCAGTTAGTTAAAGAAATAACTGGAAAACAAAATACCCAGAGTAAAAATCAGCAACAGACCCAAATAAAGAGAAGTCCGGTTTAACTCAACAGGCTGTTCGTTGGGATTAGGAACGCGCTCAGGCATTGTAAACTCCTATCGTTGAATAAATTGCATTGCTGCGATCGCGCCCAAAAAGAAAATTGTTGGGACACCTAAAGTATGAACGGCCAACCAGCGTACCGTAAAAATCGGATACGAAATTGGCTCATTGTTTGGCGTTCTGCTCGTCATTTTTCTCTTCTCCTTGTTAAATTACTTGCCAATGAACTGATCTACTTGTTTCTTAGCTTCAAAGCGATCCGAAATAATCGGCAATTCTTCCCGCTGCGGTGTGAAATATTGGTTAGGGCGAGGAGTTCCGAAAGCATCGTAAGCCAAACCCGTTTGCACAAACAGCCATCCAGCAA
>JAYUGZ010000300.1:0-12319 GCA_043767465.1 Cyanobacteriota bacterium | reverse complement strand
TCGTACACCCCATCTACCTTAGTAGCTTTAAAAATCACCTCTGCATCAATTTCAGCCGCCCGCAATGCGGCTGTAGTATCAGTAGTAAAAAAAGGATTGCCAGAACCGGCACCAAAAATCACTACCCGTTTTTTTTCCAGGTGGCGAATTGCGCGCCGCCGGATGTAGGGTTCAGCTATTTCTTGCATGGCGATCGCCGATTGTACCCTAGTTGGCACACCTGCTTGTTCCAGTGCATCCTGCAAAGTGATAGCATTCATTACCGTAGCAATCATACCCACATAATCGGCTGTTGCGCGATCCATCCCTGCCGAAGCAGCTTTCACCCCACGAAAAATGTTGCCGCCGCCGACAACGATCGCGATTTGAATCCCTTCGGACACGACTTTAGCGACTTCCTGGGCGATCGACCCAACGACTACCGGATCGATCCCGTAGCCCAAGCCACCCATCAGCGCTTCACCGCTGAGCTTCAGCAAAACCCGCTGATAAACCATCCCCATGCCGCCACTATTTTTTCTTTTTGTCTCCACCATAAGATAGCAGCACGGGTGCATTTTGAACATCAATTGGCCGGAACAGGCTTTTGGGCTTGTTCCAGAACACCTTGCTGAGAAAGGTTGAGTGAATTTAATCTTTGGGGACGAAATCAAGAGCAGCAGAATTCATGCAGTAACGCTGACCCGTGGGTTTGGGCCCATCGTTAAATACGTGACCGAGATGAGAGTCACAAACGGCACACAGTACCTCAGTGCGGCGCATGAACAAGGCGTTATCCGACTCATTCCTGACATTTTCTTCTTTTATGGGAGCGTAGAAACTCGGCCAACCGGTGCCGGAATCGTACTTGGTTTCCGATTCAAATAGCTCAGTACCGCAGCAAATGCACTTATAAGTTCCGGGCTTTTTGTTGTCGTGATATTCGCCGCTAAAAGCTCTTTCTGTTCCCTTTTTTCGGGTGACTTTGAACTGTTCAGGGGTAAGTTGCTGTTGCCATTCGGCGTCGGTTTTCTTAACTTTGTCTGTCATGGTTTAATGCTTGGTGTCAATGAAAGTTGTTGTTTATCGTTAACAATTAACGGTTAATATTATCTCCTTCTCTTACCACCACATAAAGGTTCGTAGTGAGGACTTTAGTCCTCAGAGGACTGAAGTCCCCACTACGAAACTTTTTTGGGGATAATTTATCGAACATAATATAACTGTATCTCGCTGTTAACTCATGCCTCCATTAATATTAACCTAATTGGCTCCAAATGAACATACCAGGGAAAAGGATTGTCTTTAATAGCCCGCCACTTTTCCTTGAAAACTTCAGCTTGCAAGTGATAATCTTGGGAATCATGGGGAGGCGAGTGCAACTTGAGATATAATGTCACGCGGTGGGGAGTTTCCACCGTTGAGGCGATCCAACAAGCAAATGTATTTTGGCGATCGCACGCACTAACAAAACTGATTTGATGAGCCCGAATTCCCACAGAAACTAGAGATTTGGGAATTGGTTCGGCTACAGTCAAAGTACAGCCCCAGTCGATCGCCTCTACGACAGTTTCTGCAACAGGTTTAGCGGCACAGAAGTTCTTACAGCCCGTCAACTGGGCGACGGTGAAGTTGCGAGGGCGATCGAAAATGTGCTGTTTGGTATCAAAGGCGATCGCACTTCCATCAGCCAACACCAACAGATTTTCACACACCCGGTAAACTTCCTCTAAATTGTGGCTGACAAACAAAGTAATGCCCCGATAGTTAGCCAGAGTCTGCATTAACTCCCGTTCCAGTTGACTCCGCAAGTGCGTATCCAAAGCCGAAAACGGTTCGTCTAACAGTAGTAAATCGGGATTCGGGGCGATCGCCCTCGCCAAGGCCACCCGCTGCTGCTGGCCACCCGAAAGTTCGTGGGGATAGCGATTTTCCATTCCCGACATTTGCACCGAGATTAATTGTTCTTTCACCCGAAGTCTTTGCTCACTTGCCGATAAATTCTGCAAGCCAAAGGCAATATTTTCAGCTACAGTCAGGTGAGGAAATAAAGCATAGTTTTGAAACAAAAAACCGATTTTGCGGTCTTTAGAAGGCACATTAATGCCCTCTGCCGAGTCAAATAAAACCTTACCCTTGACTGCAATTTTACCGCTAGTTGGAGTTTCCAAACCAGCGATGCAGCGCAGAGTCATACTCTTGCCAGAACCCGACGCGCCCAAAATTCCCAGCACTTCCGCGCCGATATTGAAGCCGACATTCAAGGCAAAGCCAGAAAGAGGTTTGAATATGTTTAAAGAAAGTCCGTTTTCCGGTTGTTGTTTTTGGGTTTTTCTGGTGAGATTAGACGAGATTTGTGGAAGATTCGATGGCAGTTTATATTGAAGATTTGGTAGCGCCGAAATCCTTTGTAAATCAGTCCAAAAATTAACAGCAGTGAGCACACTCAAAGAAAGACTGAGAATAATCAAAACCCAAATACCAGCTTGCCTCATATCCCCAGCTTCCACAGCAAAATAAATCGCCATCGGGATAGTTTGAGTTTGTCCAGGAATATTCCCAGCTAACATTAACGTCGCGCCAAATTCACCCAAAGCGCGGGCAAATGCGAGAAGAGTTCCTGCTAGAATTCCCGGCCATGCTAGCGGCAACATAATCCGCCAAAAAACTGTCCATTCGGAAGCGCCCAAAGTCCGGGCTGCATTGATAAGATTGGCATCAATTTGCTCAAAAGCCCCCAAAGCAGTTTTGTACATCAGGGGAAATGACACGAAGGTGGCTGTAATTACGGCGGCTTGCCAAGTGAAAATTATAGTTAAGTCAAATTTTAGCAACAATTGACCGATCGCACCATTTCTCCCAAACAGCAGCAGCAGCAAGAATCCGACTACTGTGGGCGGCAAAACTAAGGGAGAGATGAAAATGCCCTCAATCAAAGCTTTACCTCGGATGCGAGTGGAAAGCATCCATCGGGCGGCGGCTATTCCGAGAAAGAAGGTAAAGAGTGTGGCGATGGCTGATGATTTCAGGGATATCCACAATGGAGATAAGTCGAATTCCATATTTTGGGATTAATAAAACCGAGCGGTTGAAACCGCGTCTATACAGACACTCACGCACCTCCGTGGGTTGAAGAGCAAGCGGTTGAAATTATGTTATTTTATTCAGTCGGCGTCCGGCGGACTTCGTTTGACTTTCTGGCGGTTTCAACCGCCGTCTTAATCTTACCAGACCGGGCGGTTGAAACCGCGTCTTAATCTTACCAGACCGGGCGGTTGAAACCGCGTCTATACAGACAAAACCCAGATGGTGCGTGGGTTGAAGAACAGGCGATTAAAATTAGGTTGTTTTATTCAGTCCGCGGAGGCGGACTTCGTTTTTGTAGACGCGGTTTCAACCGCCGTCTTAATCTAATTAGCGGGCTAGACCAAATCCGTATTTCTGAAATACTATTTTAGCCCGATCGCCTGCCAAAAACTCAACAAAGATTTTTGCGGCAGAGGAATTGCGGCTGTTTCTGATAACTGCTAGGGGATAAACAATGGGCGAGTGCAAGTTTTCGGCAGCCGTTAGTCGTACAGTTACTTTGTTCGATGCTTTGGCATCAGTCGTGTAAACTATGCCAGCATCAACGTTACCACTTTCGACGAATGTCAGCACTTGGCGGACGTTATTTCCGAACACTAATTTTGGCTTAATTTGCTGCCACAATCCCAGTTTAGTTAGCATTTTCTGGGCGTATTGTCCCACAGGTACGCTGTTGGGTTCGCCGATCGCAATTTTCTTGATTTTGGCATCCGTCAACTGATTAAAATCGCTCAAAACTGCGCCATTTTTAGGAGTAATCAAAACCAGGCGATTTGTCAGCAAATTGCGGCGCGTCTCGTTAAGCAGCAAATTAGCTTGCTGCAAAGCATCCATTTGTTTAGTCGCGGCGCTGAAGAATATATCTACTGGGGCACCTTGCTGAATTTGCTGGGCTAGACCGCCGGAAGCACCAAAGTTATACGTAATATTAACATTGGGATTGCTGCTTTGATAAACAGTCTTGATTTCTGTTAAGGCTGGTGAGAGACTGATGGCAGCGGATACGGTTAAAGATGTACGCTGCTGCGCTGTGGCTGGAGTCCAACTAATCAGCAGTGCGATCGCCACAATTGCTGCGATAATTAAATTGGGAATACGTGTATTTTTTAAGTTCATCAGAAGTAGAAGACCGGGCGGTTGAAACCGCGTCTATACAGACAAAACCCGGATTGTGCGCGGGTTGAAGAGCGGTTAAAATATGTTATCTTCTTGAGTCCGCGGAGGCGGACATCGTTTGTGTAGACGCGGTTTCAACCGTACGTCCTATCTCCCTATTCTCGCCATTTGACAGAACAACCAATTGCCTCTGTGCTAGAAGGCTCTACCGGTTCGTCTTTGAGCAATTGGTCGATCGCACTTCGCAGATAAGAAACCTGCACCGCTGCTGCGTCATCAGCATTATCATCAATTAAACCTTTATAGCGCAATCTGCCATCTTGGTCTAACAAAAAAACCTCCGGCGTTTTAGAAGCCCCAAAACTTTCAGCCACATCTTGAGCAACATCTCGGATGTACGGGAAGTTGAGTTGATTGTTGGCTGCAAAAATTTTCATGTTGTCAAAACTGTCATCGGGATACTGGTTGGCATCATTAGCATTAATCCCGATTAACGTAACTGATTTGTCTTGAAAATCTGCTTGAAGTTCCTTGAGGCGATCGAGATACAACTGCACGGAAGGAGACTGATTGCACATAAATACTACCCCGATCGCGCGATACTTTTCTAAATATCGAGCTAAATGGTGAACTTCTTCGTCAACTCCCGGTAGTTCAAAATCTGGAGCGTAGCCGTTAATCGGAGTAGCCATTGTTTCCCTTAGTAGATTTATGTTTGCAGCAGGTAAAGAGCGGTATTTGCACCATCAAATATGACAGGATCAGCAGGCCTAAGATAGGCTGTTTTTTGGCTGTAGTTTAATTCTAACCTTGCCAACAGCCTATTTTCATTCGCAACCAAATGATTTATGCCTCGTCTTGCTTGAGCCAACCTTTCGCCACAGCTTGATATCCAATCATTTTGTATGTTAATTTGGCGGCGGTAAATTCGGAAACTACAGAATCTACCAGAGGTGCTAATTCCATAATGTCACAGCCAATTACATCGTAGGACTCGAAGATGCGCCGCAAAAATCCCGTGAGAGAATACCAATTTAACCCGCCCGGTTCTGGTGTGCCAACCCCTGGCATTAAAGTCGGATCGATGCCGTCTAGGTCGATCGTCAAAAATACTCGTTTCGTTGTTATGCTGGCAATGGCGCGATCGGCCCAATCCGGTTCATTAGCGATTTCCCTAGCTCGAATCACGTTTAGGTGTTTTGCTTTAATCAAGTCTGCTTCTTCCTTGCAGATAGCGCGAATCCCGATTTGCAGTGTTGGTAAACCCATATCTACAACCCGCCGCATGACGCAGGCGTGGTTATGGATTGAGCCTTCGTATTCGTGGCGCAAGTCTCCGTGGGCGTCGATTTGCACCACGGTGAAGGGTTCATCCGGGTATCCTTGGCGATAACCTTCGACAACCCCGGCGGTGATGCTGTGTTCGCCTCCGAGGGAGATCACAAACTTATTTTCGGTAACTAGCTGGTGTACGGTTTCTTGCGTGACTCGCAGCATTTCTAAGGATGACACTGGTTGGCTGTTGCGAGTGTCGGCGATCGGCAATGCGGTATAAATGCCAACATCATAGCAAACTTCCGAATCGAGTTCTTCGTCGTAACACTCCAGTTGGTGAGAAGCTTCTAGCAGTTTAGCCGGCCCGTTTTCGCAGCCACGGCGGTAGGTGGTGGTAGCTTCGTAGGGAATTGGTAAGATAACTACTTTGGCTGTGTCGTAGTCGGGTACGATTTCTGATCCTAGAAATGGTACGACAGCAGTGGAAATGATTGTTGGCATAGGGGAAATTTCAATAAGGCAAAAAATTCAGCACCTTTAATCGTGACATAATAGCGGCTCGTAGTGCAAAGGAAGTTCGGCAACGGATGTCAAGGATATAAAGAAGAGGGAAGAAGAAAGAGGATTTAACTTTTCTAGGGCGCAGAGGGCGCAGAGAGGGAAAAGGAAGGGAGGCTTTGGGATTTATGTCCCCGTGGTTGCCTCGAATTACGCTACCTTTTTTAGTAAGGACTTCAGTCCTTCTTATTCCTGAATTTTTACTTTTATGACACCTTCTACTCCCGTTATTTCAACAGTTGCCGCACCTCAAACCTGGATGTGGAAAGGCTTTCCGATTTGTTACCAGGCTGCGGGTTCCCAGGGCCCTGCGGTGGTGTTTGTCCACGGTTTTGGCGCGTCTTGGGGCCATTGGCGCAAGAATTTACCAGCATTGGCTGCTGATTGTCGGTGTTATGCGATCGATCTTATCGGTTTTGGTGGTTCTGCTAAACCCGCACCCAAGCTGGAGATTGACTATACTTTTGAGACTTGGGGAGAGTTAATTGCCGATTTTTGTCGGGAAGTTGCGGGCGGGCCTGCTTTTTTGGTGGGAAATTCGATCGGCTGTGTAGCAATTATGCAAGCCGCTGTGGATTTTCCAGATATCGCCATTGGTGTAATTTTACTCAATTGTTCCCTGCGCTTGTTGCACGATCGCAAACGCGCCGAAATGCCTTGGTATCGCAGTTTTGGAGCGCCAATCGCACAAAAAGTTTTAAATGTCAAGTGGATAAGTCAATTATTTTTCAAACAATTAGCAACGCCGAATACAGTCAAAAAAGTGCTTTTGCAAGCCTATCACCGCCCCGAAGCTGTCACTGACGAGCTGGTAAATATGCTGCTGGAGCCCGCTAAGGACAGCGGCGCAGTCGATGTATTTGTAGCATTTATCAGCTATTCTCAAGGCCCGTTACCGGAGGATTTACTGCCGCGTTTGAACTGTCCTGCTTTGATTGTCTGGGGCGCAAATGACCCTTGGGAGCCGATCGCACTTGGACGAGAATTGGCCAAGTTTCCGGCTGTAGAAAAGTTTATTGCGCTGGAAGGGGTAGGCCACTGTCCGCAGGATGAAGCGCCGGAATTAGTCAATCCTATTTTACTCGATTGGATTAAAGAGCGATTCCCTACGGTCTAGCTACGTTTTACGGGCTTGGCATAAAATCAGCCTGCGTCAGCTTGGCAACTAGCACCGCCGAAAGCTAACCTGAAGAAAAATATTGAGTTGTGAGTTTTTAGTTTTACTTTTAAGTTAAACAGTTCCCAATCCACAACTGTGCACTTAAAATTCATAACTCAAAGCTCTATTACCAATTACTACTTGCCATTGGATTGATTTTATGTCTTGGAAACAGACAAAACAGTTAACAGTTAGGAGATTATAAATCTCCAATAATTATTGGATAACAGACAGCATGCGTGTTCAACACTTGGTTTTTTTGAGAGATATATTAGTATCTTTTCAAACATCAGCGCTAAAATTATACCACTTTCCCTCGCAGCTCCATCCGTTACATCCGTTAACAAATGTGTTGCCGAACTTCCTTCAGTTGTGAACAATAATTTTGGTCGATATGGACAACTTGAGCATCGACACTAAAACCCGCACCGTCAAGCTGGGTTCAGAGTGCATAGACCTAAACAAAGAAGAGTATATCGTGCTGCTGCTGTTGAGCAAGCACTACGGCAAATATGTCGCACCGGCAGCGATTTTTAACGTACTGTACAAGCGTCAGCCAACAGGTGACGAAGAGCAAATAATAGTCGATCGCATTTTTGAACTCAGGAGAAAATTAAAAGACAACGGCGACACATCTGCGCTAATTCATACCGAACCAAACGGGAGCGGCAAATATGGCATTTTAGCATTAGAAAATCCCGTGCAAATCAACGGCGAAATTTTGCAACCGCCGGAACTTAACCCGGAATCAGAGCAACTTTTAAACAGTCGCTACCGGGTGATTGAAAAACTGGGAGAAGGAGGTTTTGGCTTAACATTGCTCGCCGAAGATACGCAAATGCCTTCGCACCGGTGTTGCGTCATTAAGCAGCTAAAACCCCAGACTGATAATCCTCTGATTGACCAAAGCGTTCGAGAGCGTTTTTCTCAAGAAGCTGCTGTACTGGAAAAGTTGGGCGAAGGACATTCTCAAATTCCCAAACTCTACGGGCACTTTGAGGAAAATGGTTTATTTTTCTTGGCCTTAGAATGGATAGACGGCGAAACGCTCAACAACCGGGTAAAAGTTGCTGGCAAAATGAGCGAGGAACAAGTCAAGGAAATCATCTCAAGTCTGCTACCAGTTTTGGATTACATTCACGGAAAACAGATTATTCACCGAGATGTTAAACCGCAAAATATTCTTTTACGCAAGTCTGACGATGAACCAGTGCTGATAGATTTTGGCGTAGTTAAGGAAACAATTAATCAAGCCGTAACTACTGGGGGAAATAATCTAACTATCTCAATTGGAACGCCGCAATTTATGTCTCCGGAACAAGCCGCAGGCCGGCCGGAATATTCTAGCGATTTGTACAGTTTGGGATTGACAGCAATTTATTTGCTGACTGGAAAGTGGCCGCAGGATTTAGAAACTGACCCCCAAACTCGGGAAATGCTTTGGCAGAATTACGCATCAAAGGTGAGTATCAGATTTGCGGCGGTTCTGGATAAATCAATTAGGTTTCACCCGCGAACTCGGTTCGCTACTGCTCAGGAAATGTTGGCGGCTTTGCAGGAGCCGACAGCGGCTACTTTGGCGAGTAGTCACGAGCAGGTTAAGTCTCGAAAAATCAGCAAAAAAAGCTGGCTGGTTTATGTGTTTGTGATATTTTTAATTGCTTTAGGTGCTGGTGCTTTTTTATTCAAAAATGAGTTAATAAGTATCCTCAAAGATGCTGTACTCTTAGCTGAGAGGAGTCTGAATCCTAGCGTTCCCAAAGCGCCCTCTTTGCCTGGGGTAGCACCGGAAAATGCCCAGACTTCCTCGCCCGTAGATGCCAGCATTTACATCAGTAAGGGCGATCGCATTTTGTTTGCTAGCACTGCTACTCCTGACAAGCAAGCAGGAGTTCGCGCGATCGCCAGCGGTGACTTCAAAACGGCGGTAAATCAGCTACAAGCGGCTGTCAAAGTCGATCGCACCGATCCGGAAACTTTGATTTATCTCAACAACGCTCGACTCGGTACTGCGCGAGCTCTCTCAATTGCCGCAGTAGTTCCGATTAGCGACAATCTCAGCGCCGCGGCGGAAATCTTGCGCGGGATAGCTCAAGCTCAAGATGAAGCAATTAAGGCTGGAGTGCCTTTAAAAGTGGTAATTGCTGATGATGGTAACGATGAAAATCGGGCGCAGGCTATTGCGCGCAGTCTGATTGCAGATACCAGTATTTTAGCGGTTGTCGGTCACGGAACCAGCAAAACCTCGATCGCAGTTGCTCCAATTTACAGTCAAAATCAAATGGTGGCGATCGCACCTACGAGCACCAGCATTGAATTAGCAACGGTTCCGAGGCGCGCCGACGGTGTGAATTATTTTTTTCGGACTATCCCGAGCGACCAATTCACAGGTACGGCTTTAGCTCGCTATATGTTAAGTAGCATAAAAAAAAGTACGGCTGCGGTTTTTTATAATTCCAAAAGTTCTTATAGCAAGTCACTGCAAACAGCTTTTTCTACTACTTTGATTTTGGAAGGCGGTCAAGTTGTTAAGGAAATAGATTTGTCTGAGCCAAATTCTAGGGCGCACCTGGATGGGATTGAAGCAGATGTGTTAGTATTGTTGCCGGATTCAGATACAGTCAATTATGCTTTAGAAATTGCTCGAAATAATGAAAAAGGTTTGCCAATCATTGGCGGCGATGCTCTCTACAATACGGATTTATTGAAACAAGGTGGAGCAGCTTTGAACGGGGCAGTAATTTCTGTACCTTGGCATTTTGCTGATAGTAAAAATCAAAATTTTGCAGTCTTAGCTAGAGATTTGTGGGGAATTGATGTTAACTGGCGGACGGCGATGAGTTACGATGCGGTGCAGGTTTTGCGGCTGGGAAGGTCGATCGGCAAAATTGATCCGAATAGCGGTCAAGCCGGGCGGGTTATGTTGGCAAAAACCTTGGCTGGTGCGGATTTCAAAGTTAGCGGCGCGACTGGGGAAATTAGATTTTTGTCGAGTGGCGATCGCAACAGCAATGTAGTTCTGTTGCAAATTGTACCCGATACTCAATCCGGTGCAGGTTATGATTTTGCGCCAGTCAATCGATTTTAGATTTTAGATTGGAGATTTTAGATTTATACCACTTATGAAAAATATTGCTACATAGAAATTAGAGATTCTCACCTGTAGGGAAACGGCACTGCCGTGTCCGGCTCTCTCTCGTTATGCCAATGACTCTCAATTCTTGAAATTATCTGCGTTGATCTGTGTTGATCTGCCTGGAAGGAGCGGTTGACCGGCTCTATCAAATATTTCTGCAATAAGTCTACCGAAAAAGAGGACACAGCACTGCTGTGTCCCTACAAATACCGCGTTTAAAACCCAGTTTAAAAATGCTTAAGTTCCCCGACCAGACTGAGTTCTTTTATTCAACCAATCCTTACCCAATCTGATTGTCACATCCGACTGCAAAGCACCCGTACTCTCAACCACCACCTCTCCAAAACCTATAGACTGGCGAACCGCTTGGGCACCTTTAATATCGCCATCTTGAGCCACTATAGTAGTTACTTCCAGCGGTTCAGACCAAGCTCTAGAAACCTGAACATTCCGATAGCCTGCGCGAGTTAAACTCCTGACAAAATCTTCCACAGCCGATCGATCGCCCGTACTGTCTTGAATCGCCACCTTCAGAAAAGTCGAATCAGCATTCTCGATTGTCCAAGTATTTTGACCGAAGTCAAAATGCTCTGCCACCATAGTTTCGATCGCATTTTGGTCTGGCAACCAAAAACTTGCCTTGTAGTCCTTAGGATCGCTGAATTTGCCGGGAACCATCAACATCTGCACGCCAGCGCGATCGGTTTGAGTAGCAAACCCAGCCAAAGCCACCAATTCTTCTATACTCAAATTCGTATCAAGGTGAGACTGAATCACCGACAAAATCTTCGGCATCCGAGACAGCAAACCAACATTAACTTGCTCTTCCACAAAAGCCCGCATTAACAATTGCTGCCGCTGCACCCGCCCGATATCGCCCAAATCGTCGTGCCGGTAAAGCAAATATTGCACGATTTGTTCGCCGTTGAGAAGCTGCTTGCCAGCCTTTAAATCTATATATAAATGCTGGCTTTCATCGGTATACTTCATGTCTTTAGGGACATTAAGAGTAATGCCACCAAGGGCATCTACCAAACTTTTGATACCTTGAACATTGACTGTGACATAGCGGTCAATTCCCACGCCGCCCAGCAGTCCGCTGACTGACTTCGCTGACGAAGCCGGGCCGCCGTAGTAATTAGCCTCATTAATTTTGACGACACCCCTACCTTCAACATAGGTGCGAGTGTCTCGCGGAATGGAAAGTACGCTTATTTTTTTATTTTGAGGGTCAAACCTGACCAACAGCATGGTATCGGTTAACCCTTTGAAAGAGTTTTGCCAGACATCATATCCCTTGTCTTTATCGGGGTGGCCGTCGAGGTCTGAACTCAGAACTTTAAGTCCTAGAACTAAAATATTAACTGGGCGAGTTAGCTCGGGCATCTTCATGCTGAGCTTTGCCATGTCGCCTTGAGAAAATACCGCAGCTTCTTCAGGGGTCAACTTTTGTTGCTGAAGTGGCGTTGTGGAAAGGGAGACTGCTAGCAGTGCTCCGGCTGTGGCTGAGAGCATGGCTACTCCAGCCAAACCAAAACCAAAACCCAGCCAACGGCCTCGATGCGGCTGGTGCGCTTTTTTGGTTGGAGGTTGAGCGGTTGATTGTTTGATAGGGTCTTGATTAGGAGTTTTTTGAACTGGCACTGGCTTCCTCACACACAACAAAAATAAAAAAGATCGTGACAATATGTAGTATCAAGCTGAAGACGCACTCAATCAATACGGTAGGGGCTTAAAGGAACCCTAAATTATGATAAATGTTTGCCAACCACTTGCTCGGCTACGCGGCTAATTCCGGGCAACCATAGCGGTTGACGTTTCCAGAGGCGAACCATCAGTCCCAGAGCGACGATGAAATAGCTGGTTGTCAGCAGGCTACTCATTAATAACATGGTAAGTGTCGGAGATTCCGCAGAAATCGCTCCCGCTTCTAAAAGAATATGTCCTAAGAGCCAACTAAAAGCAAGGGCAATTGCCAAGCGGCTGACGGCTTTGCGTTCGGGGCTGCC